>JAOUFZ010000136.1 GCA_029857995.1 Dehalococcoidia bacterium | reverse complement strand
GATGGAGTTGTGGGATAGGCGCAAAGGCAAGATTAACACCTACTCCGGTGGTATGAAGCGCCGTCTGGAAATTGCCCGGGGCCTTTTGCATCACCCAAGAGTGCTTTTTTTGGACGAGCCCACTCTAGGGCTGGACCCGCAGACGCGCCGCCGCATCTGGGACTATATACATGACTTACGGAAAAGAGAGAATCTGGCCATATTTATGACCACCCACTATATGGACGAGGCGGAGAACTGTGACCGCATCGCCATTATAGACTATGGCCGGACTGTGGCTCTGGACACGCTGGAAAAACTGAAAGATGGTGTCGGTGGCGATGTCATCTCTGTTAAGACGGAGGACAACGAGGAGGCGGTGCGACTGCTGGAGGGGCAGTATAAGCTCAAGCCTGGCATCGAAAACGGCGTCATCAGTTTCACCGTGCCTCACGGCGAGGAATTCTTACCCAGGTTTGTCTCCGGCTTCCCACTGCGACTAATCTCCATCGGCTTGAGGCGTCCTACTCTGGAAGACGTATTCTTAAAATTCACTGGACGCGATATCAGGGAACAGGAGGTTGACTCAATGCAGCAGATGAAAAATATGGCTAGAATGAGGAGGCACTAAAGACAATGGCTATCGTTTTTCGTACTATCTGGGTGATAGCCTACCGCGAGCTCCTGCGTTTTGTCCAGGACAGGCCACGGATGTTCTCCTCCTTTTCTATGCCGATTATATTCCTGATAATTTTTGGTGCCGGTTTCGGTAGGCTTATCGGCCAAATGATGCCCGGCGTAGACTATATACAGTTTATGTATCCCGGTATTCTAGCCATGACAGTATTGATGACCTCTGTCATGTCCGGCGTCTCCATCGTCTGGGATAGAGAATTCGGTTTCCTAAAAGAGGTGCTGGTTTCTCCCTTGAGCCGTAGCGGAGTGTTAGCCGGCAAGGCTGTCGGCGCTGCCACCATCGCCATCATCCAGGGGGCCATAATGCTGGTGCTGGCACCCATTGTTAATGTTCCCATCAACCTGGGCACGGTGCTGGCTCTTTTACCGCTCCTCTTAATACTCTCCCTCTCTCTTTCCGGGTTGGGGCTACTGATCGGTGCCCGCATGCGCTCGCAGCAGGGATTTCAGATAGTGATGCAGTTGGTGATTTTCCCCCTGATGTTTCTCTCTGGCATCTTCTTTCCCGTCTCCGGCGTAGCTACATGGCTGGAGGTGCTCTCCAAATTGAACCCGGTGACGTATGGAATAGATGCTATACGCCAAGTCTTCTTGGGCACCGAGGTGGCCGGCGTTACCGTCTTTGGCCACACCATGGGCATCGTGGATTCGGCTATCGTGGTGGTGATGGTGGGGGTAGTGCTCCTGACTACCGCTATCTGGCTCTTCAACAAGCAGGAGTGAGTCGCCGCAACTAGAGCAATTCAGACTGCCTAAACCTGGCTCTGAAGGTTCTCATTCTATTTGCTGCGCTATGGGCATCACAAATCTCGACTAACAGGCGAATTAAGTGAGTTGCACGACATGAGTTTTGGTGGGATGGGGCCGGCTTGAACAATTCCGAGCATTGTTGAGTGAATTCTGAACAAGAAACCGATGATGACTAGATAGAGTTCCACGTCAGAAGGATGAAGCAATCTGTAAAGACTTGCTCGCGGGAAGCATGGATATTTGTGGATGGCACAAAAAAGTGCCCCAAGCAACCTCACCTTCTCTGGTTTCCTCCCCTCGTCTTTTCGACTTCCGCCTACTCAGTCTCGGTTCTTCGTCCACCAACTTCTCGTTTGGCTGCTTGGGACAATTTTAATACTACCACACCCGTCAATAGTTTGTCAAATCTTTGCCCGTGACCCCTTTCTCTGCCTTGCATGATCGTCACAATTGCTAGGTAACAAAAAGATGGATTGTGCATTAATGACGGATAATTTAGAATAATGAAAATTGATGGTCTTGGAGGAAACGAACGATGTCAAATGTTGAATATACCATCCTTGAATCGTGGCCTATGTTGAAAGAAGACCTGATCAGTTTCTTAAGCGATACCGATGCATGGGTAATAGCTGAATTGAAGAAAGCATGTGCGGCTAAGGATTGGGATAAAATTAGCAATGTAATTGATGTGATGGATGCAGTCCACAATCTGTCGCACTCACATTAGCCAAACTGAGCAAAAGAGGGTGATTGTGTTGGGCCTTCTCTAGTTAGCAAGCTGGCTTTCTGTCCAACTGAGTAACAATTCAGGCTAATGTGCAATCTCGCCCTTAGGAACATTCCACTTTTGACCCATCTGCCTGAGTTCTAGTAGTCAACTGCCACACCTCTCGCCCTAAGTTGAGGCACGTATGTATTGATGGAATCCGAGCTCAGCGGATTGTTCCCTAGAGAAACATAGTCCCCTTCTCCCAATCCAGGATTGTCCACCAATGGGGATATGTCGCCTATCTGGTTAGAATAGAGGAGGATTTCTGTCAGGTTGGTGAGGTTGGCCAGAGCCGAAATATCGCTGATCTGGTTCCGCGGAAGGTAGAGGTATGTCAGGCTGGTGAGGTTGACCAGACTGGAGATATCACTTATCTGGTTATGCCAGAGGTCGAGGCCTGTCAGGCTGGTGAGATTGGCCAGAGGGGAGATATCATTTGTCTGGTTATACTGGAGAGAGAGGTCTCTCAAGTTGGTGAGATTGGCCAGAGGGGAGATATCACTTATCTGGTTAGAATAGAGGTAGAGGTATTTCAGATTGGTGAGGTTGGCCAGAGGGGAGATATCGCTTATCCCGTTATCCCCGAGGTCGATGTCTGTCAGGTTGGTGAGGTTGGCCAGAGGGGAGATATCACTTATCTGGTTATGCCAGAGATCGAGGCCTGTCAGGTTGGTACAATACTGGAGCCCTGATAAATGCTCGATTCCACTATCAGAGGCCGTGAGGCTTGCCAACCCAGCAAGCTCAGAGGCATGAATAGGTCCCGACGGTTTGTTCAGGGCTTCTCTTATTGCTGTCTCTAGATTTGGGTCTGGGAAAGTGACCACCGAGCCACGCCCGGATAAAGATATGACTAATACTACGGTGACAACTATGATACATGCTGCGACGATTCCTATTAGTTTCTTCCTGCTCATCCTATCCCCTTTGATAACGGCGTGTCATATCCATACCATAAATCAGCCGAACGACGCTGTCAATACTCCTCCTACAAGTATATGTAATTGAACATTTGTCAGAAATGTTCAATGGCAGGGATTATGTGAGCTGCTAAGAACACCTTCTAATATTATGTGATTAATCCTTTCTTACCGAATAAGCCGGCACAAGTGCTGCCACAATTGCCAGGGCTGTGCCAAGATATAAACCTGACCACATAAATAGTGCTATCAAACCGGTAATTACTAGCCCGATTCTTCTCCGAGTGGTCAGTATCGGCTTATCACGTACCGCGTAGAGCAAAGTGACTACTCCAAGAATAACCGAAAAAACAAAGAAAATTAAAGTTATCATAGCTTGCCCATGAAAACCGGTAACACCAAGGGTTAAAAACATCTGATAGAGAATGATAACACCTGATCCCAGAAAGGCCAGGCCAGCGAACGCTGCAAGCCACTTAGATATGCCTTTTGGTGCCCTACCCTTCCGACTGCGCAAATATAATACTATTCCACCGATAACTAATACCAAGATTATTGGCAATAATGTGACAAACTGGTTCTGCCCTTCCCAAGCATACACCTTCTGCACGTTAAACTGAACCATTATCAATTCTATCGGAGTAAATGATTCGATGTAGCCAACTACAAGACCGTATCTTGCAGCCTCTTGATCATGATCATGGTTTTCATGGTCCTCATTGGTATGGGTATCATTATTTTGCATAGCGCCGAAGACAACAACATAATATATACCGTCTGCGGGAGCATTAGTGGTCATATTAGCAACCTCATAGAACCACCCTGGGGAAAAGGCTTCATATGTTGCGCGTCCCGGATCACGGCCGTCTATTATGGTAGCGCCATATCCAGCAGGTACTTCAATATGATCAGGCGCTTTATCGCCCTGAGTCATTTCAGGAATCAGTAAAGCAAACGAAGGTAAAAAACCACCTTCAGCCGGGCTTTCTGGTGTGAGTAAAGCTAACTGTATCTTTTCACCACGTGACATACTGAATTCATAATAGTCTCCTTCGTCCAGATGATCTAGCTCATCATAAATAGCCCATGATTTTACCGGATCGTCAATATGATATGCAGTCGCAGGGCTGTGATTCTCTCCAGGAAATACTGGAGAATGAGCTAAGGCAGTACCCACCGGAACTAGAACTAATAATGCGATAAATATTGGTACGAATTTAACAAATCTTGTTTTAAGCATATTTGCACCACCTATAGAACAAAAGACTAATGATAGGCTTATA
>JAOUFZ010000135.1 GCA_029857995.1 Dehalococcoidia bacterium | reverse complement strand
CAACAAGGGCAACTAAAGCAATCATTGGTGATGATTTCCAATTCGCTGACATATTCCTCTCTATATTATGTGTGATGCCAAGCCATCAGTCTACCATAGGTATTATGTATAGGTTAGGTGGGGCATTGGCCTATCATTCCCATAAAAGCCACCGCTCAAATCTTTGGAAAGCAAGGTACCTAAGATAGTCGATGGCGAATGTAAATAGACCAGAGAGTCCTGGCACAAATAACATCTGAAACAGTGTCACTCGAAGTAACTGTTCTGTTATCTTGAGTCTTTGAATTTGAAAATTAGCAATTGTTGTAATGCCGGAATAAGTTGCTTCTTCCCAAACAGTAGTTCGGGAACTGTCCCCCAAGGCCCTACTAAAGGGATCCGAACCAGCAAAAGAATGTAGTTTCAGTCCTGAAATTTCTGTAATAACGATGGGATCTAGTTGGAAGCACAGCTAAACGGCGGTTATCCGTTTGACAGCTCTGTTTAGTACCCAGACTCCGATATTTAGATAGGAAGCGATACTGACCCACACAATGTAAGGGATAAGAAGTGCTCCGGCCCAACTCGAAACACGGAAAGAGGTAACAATAGTTGCAAGGATAAGAAACCACAGAATAATAATGGTTATTACTCCTCCTCCCTTTGACTTCATCCCAAAAAAGATGACTGACCAGAGTGCATTGATGCAAAGCTGCACCCAGAATAAGATAAACGCAAGCATTACGCCATTACTGGCTAATCCATTTCGCCAGACTAGGAAGACTGAGATTCCCATCAGGACATATAGGATGGTCCAAACCGGTCCGAATGCCCAGCTGGGTGGCGTATAACGTGGCTTCTTCAGCCCAGCGTACCAGATCGGTATTGCTTTGAACGTGAAAAGGCTTCCAATGCCTCCAGCGGCAAAGCTGGCAATGATACTGACAACTAGTTTGATGACACTATCCCAGTCCATGACTGGCTGCCTACGCTTTTAACCTTCAACACTCTTGACCAAGATTATAACAGATTTCGTCATCTTTCTATTCGAGACGATGTTTGGCTGCGCGGCGTCATCAATATTAAATCACTTGTTCCCAGGTGGCAAACGAGTAACCGCTGAATCGCCGAAATCAGCCTCTTTCTTCTCAAGCAGGAGTTCGGGAACTGTCCAGTAAGGCCCACCAACCTGGTTCTTAAATAACTTCTCCTGTGAGCTATCCTTACTTAACATACTATTCCGTCATTATAATAACTACTTCTCACGCTTGCTAGAGTGGTTTATAATGTTCAAAAGGTAAGTCATAGGACTGCGCTAACTCAAAATCAAGGCAACGAATCCCCATAATATAGTTATATATGAACCGAGATAGACTAAGGAGCGGACAATGAAAAAGTCAATTATTATCATCGGAGCCGGGATGGGCGGTATGTCTGCAGGCATCTATGGCCAGATGAACGGCTACGAAACGCAGATCTTTGAGATACATACCAAACCGGGCGGGCAGTGCACATCGTGGAAACGCAAGGGCTATACTTTCGAGCCTTGCATTCACCACTTCTTCGGCTGTAAACCAGGGTCCAGTGTTAACCAGATGTGGCACGAGCTCGGCGCATTGCCACGTGAACTGGTAAATATCGAGGAGTGCACAGCCACGGCCTCCCCCAACGGGAAAATGTTTGTAGATTACTACAGTCTCGACAGGCTGAAGGAAACCTTACTCAAATTGTCTCAGGCAGACGCAAAGATGATTGAACAATATATCGGGGCTATCAAGGTATTTGCCAATGACAAAGTAGATGATGCGATAAACAGTGGCTCATTGTGGAAAATGATCCCGATTTTCCTTTGGAAGCCTTCGATCCTAAAATGGATGAAGATGAATATGCGCAGTTATGCCGAACAGTTCTCCGATCCGTTTCTCAGGAAAGCATTTGCTGAGCTCATATATTCAAATCCGGATGCCCCCCTCTTCTTTCATCTTCTAAGGCATGCTGGCGGAATGAACGGCGACATCCAGTGGCCAATAAGTGGAGCGGGCGAATTCGCCAAATCTATTGAGAGGCGCTACCTGGCTCTGGGAGGAAAGTTACATTACCGCAGCAGGGTGCAAAAAATATTGGTCGAGAACGATAGAGCGGTGGGTATTAAGCTCGCTGATGGGAGCGAATACAGAGCGGACATCATCATTTCGAACGCAGACGGGCGTAAGACTATACTCGACATGCTCGACAGCAAGTACATAAACGAGACAGTGCGTGGCTACTGCGCTCCCATTGCGGATGAGACCCCCTTTGCCGTTAATGTCTGTTTGGGGATTGATCGGGACCTGTCCGGCGAGCCTTCGTCACTGGTACTGCTGCTTAACCAGCCTGTGACCATAGCCAACCACCAATATGAGAATATAGAGGCACAGGTATACGGTTTCGATAGGAGCATGGCCCCGGCGGGCAAGGGCACGATAAAAGTAGAGCTATGGGCAAGCTATTCCTACTGGAAACAACTCTACAATGCGGATCGAGAAAAATACAAACAGGAAAAACAGAGGGTCGCCGAACAGGTTATCGAGATCCTTGAAAGTCACTTCCGCGGCATAAAGAACCAGGTTGAGGTTATCGACGTCTACACTTTGATGACATGGGAGCGTTACATGGGGGGAACTCAGGGGTGGTTTAATCTGCCAAATCGGAAGTTTGATTTTAGTATGAAAGAAGATCTTGCGGATAAGAAATCCAAAACAACGCTGCCGGGGCTAGCCAACTTTTACTTCGTTGGAGTGTGAGCCACCATGATGGGGTCTCTGGCCCATAATGCCCACTCGGGAAAGACAATTATCCGGCGCATCTGCAAGAAAGATGGAAGAGAGTTCGTTGTTTCAGAATAGTATATATCCATTACGCCTGATTTCCAATTGATTTTAATTAGCGGTCGCTCAGTTGGAAGAACAAGGTTTATAGAAGAAAGATTTAAGAGAAAGAACACTAACTCTTGAATGGGAGGTTTCTTGAAAATAAAAGGGATAGTTGTTTTTGACACTTCCTATGGAAACACCGAGGCAATCGCAAAAGCAATTTCAGAGGCATTGAAAGAGTCTGAGATAGAAGTTGATACCTTCTACGTGAAGGATGCAAAGAAACTAAGCGCAAAGGACTATAATTGTCTGATTCTCGGTTCTCCAACCAAATTTGGCACAATGAGCTTTGCAGTCAAAGGTTTTTTAGGCAAGGTGAAGAGTGAGGAATGGATGAACAAGCCTTTCGCAGCCTTCGACACTGAAAATCCTGAGAATGTTGAGAGGAAGGAAGGCAGTGCTGCCGAAAAGATTGCTGAAAAGCTCAGAGATAAGAAGATGAACCAACTGTTGCCAGTTCTGAAAGCCGTTGTGCTGGGGTGGAAGGGACCGCTTCAAGAAGGCGAAATCGAGCGGGCAAAAGAGTATGCAAAGAGACTCGCTATTGAATTGAAGGGGTAAAGAACTCTGCAAACACTCTTTAGCACCTTTTTAGCACAATTTGTATATTCTATTCGACCGACGTGGTTCCTGAACAGCTTCTCTAGTAGGCTATCCCTGCCTAACATTTCGTTGCTGTGTTAGCTCTATTTGACCTGCGCCTTATCAGGTGAATGGTGAGAAACACTGAAGCCATTACAGCCACGAAGCCAAGGACAATCCAGAAGGAATACTCGGGTCCCACGTCTTTGAACCCAAGCCTGGCCAAGGTCCCCAAGATGATTAATGTTCCATCGTAGACAATGAAAGAAAATACGATGGCCAGCACCATCTGGTAGTAACGGATGCGCATCGTGCCGGCAGCCACCGATGATACCTGCATCAATCCCGGCGTCAACCTGGCAGCAACTATCACCGGTACGGTCCATCCGCTTAGCCTATTTTGAAATTGCTCAAAATTACGCCGCAAAAATTTGGAACGTTTACCGACCCAGTCTACGAATCTTGTGCCCAGCAGGCGGCTTACCCAGTAGATAATACTTGTTCCCACCAGGCTGCCCCCCAATAGCATTATAAGGACAAGGAGCACCGGCCATGACAAGGCCCCCATTTTGTAGGTAGTGAAAAACACGATGGTATCCAGTACGAACGGGAATGGAATACCAATGTCGCATGATACGGTTATGAAAAATATGGCTGCCAGTCCCGCGACATTATCAACGCTTATGTAAACAGCCAGTGCAGCAAGTGCTCCGTTTATCCAGTCAATCATAGTAAAATTCGAGCTATTGTTGCATAAAATATAGAGAGGGACAATGCCTAACTGTAATGCAATTAGATTGTCTGGCTAGGCTATAGCTTCACGTTTAGGACGTGCCGAGCTCCCTATAGTAAAATAGGGCTGCATGGACTTATACTGGTATAACACTTATGGAGAGAGCTAATGCCGAAAGCCGTGCCACCCTGGTGTGTCCTGATATTCTGGCCTGTGGCGGACAGACTTCTGAGGGTAA
>JAOUFZ010000134.1 GCA_029857995.1 Dehalococcoidia bacterium | reverse complement strand
AGCCACTACATCGGCTGTCCGGGCAAACCTTGGGGCTTATCGGGTTCGGCAATATAGCTCGTACCCTTGTCCCAAAAGCCAAAGCTCTTGGCTTCAGAGTCATTGCGTACGCTCCCCATGTGCCTAACGCCTTCTTTAAGACAGTCGAAGTGGAATCGGTAGCGCTCGACCAGTTGCTTGAGGAGTCGGACTTCGTTTCCATGCATACCGCTCTCACTATAGAAACCAAGCACATGATGGGTCTTCCGCAGTTTAAGAAGATGAAGCGCACCGCCTATTTCATCAACACAGCCCGGGGAGAGCTCGTTGATGAAAGGGCTCTTTATAGTGCCCTTTCGGAGGGACTGATTGCCGGTGCTGGCCTGGATGTGTTGGAGTCAGAACCTCCTGGCCAGGATAACCCCTTGCTCAAGCTCGACAATGTTCTGATTACCGGTCATTTTGCCTACTATTCCGAGGAGTCGCGCGAAGAATTATTCAGGTGGCCCTGGGAGGAGGTAGCCCGGGTATTGCAAGGGGAGTGGCCTCAGGGCTTGATAAATGCACAAGTCAAAGAGAGATTCAGTGCTAAATGGGGCGCTTACCCCAAGTAAACGGAGTTCGTACTGAACTAGCTTTGCCAAGGTACTTGGGCGATAGTCCGTAATGGCTTCACGCTGAAAATGCTTCTCGGGTAAGATAGCCGATGTATGGGATGAAATTTGTAGGCTATGGCTACGTCCAAAGGGAGTTCAGGGCTTTTGTTTAACAATCATGCCTGTGTGCATGTTCTGGGAAAAGTCTCACGGCCCTTGACAAGGATTTAGAAGTGTGTTAACATGATAACGCTCCAAGTAATCAAACAAGAACTTGGCGAGTGTGGAACCGACCGCCGAGTAAGTGGAAGCTGAAAGGTGCTGGGAGGTAAAATGCCCAGTGCAAGGTAGGTGGAAGCAGAAAGGAGAGGGGTGGTGAGCCAAGAAGAGTGAGGTTACTTGGGGCAATTTTTGTTCCCAGTTTTTTGTTTATTATACCGGTTATTAAGTATTGCTGCGGAAAGAGCGAGCTAAGTTGGGGAATCAGCGAGGCTTCGTGCCTTTAATTAGCTCGGGATGGAGGATGCCAATGAAGGGTAAATTGCGGTATTCTCCTTTATAATCTAGTCCATAACCCACTACGAACTCGTCGGGAACCTCAAAGCCTACGTAATCGAGAGGAACATTTACAAGTCGGCGTGCTCTCTTATCCAGCAAGGTGCAAACGCGAAGGCTGGCAGGGTTGTGCGCAGAGAGATGACTGAGAATATAATTCAATGTCATGCCAGTATCTACAATATCTTCAACCATCAGTACATGTTGTCCTGTTATGCTGCTATCTAGGTCTCTAGTTATCTTGACCACCTGACCGTCACTACCGTAGTATGAGATAGCCATAAAGTCCAGGGTAACCGGAAGAGAAAGGTGCTGCATAAGGTCAGCCATGAAGCAGACAACGCCCTTCAAGATGCCTACTAGCACTAATCGCTGACCAGTATAATCACGCGAAATATGTCTGGCCAGAGTTCTTACCCTTCGTTGAATTTTGGCGTGGCTATACAAAACTCGGTCGACTCCTTCTACTTTAGCCTCCCCGAGAGGGCCATAACCATATTTGGCCAACAGCTTGAGGAAATCACTTTTGTTCAGAAGCCTGATATTGACTTCAGGATAAAGCGCTCTAAGCTGGCGCAGCTTGCGGTTCTTCTCTGTCAGCAGATTTTGTTTTAATGTGGTCAGTTCAATATAAAGGTCCAGCTCTGGTAAATAAAAATCGGGAGTGAACATCTCTGCTATTTTGTCGCCTTCCCACCTAAGAGGAAAAGAACGAGGCTCATAAAGCCATTCAATACAGTAAAAGTCCAGAAGTTTGGCAAAATCCTCCTCGCTGGGATGAGCGAAACTAGTTGGTCTCAATGTCGTAGCGGGTAATGAAGATACTCGAGACGATTTTCTTCGTTTCTCACTTGCCTTATAGTCTTGCTCCAGCAATTGATGAAGCTCTGCTCTCTCAAATATGACGGCGCAAATATCGGCAACACTGAGGAGGAAACTTCTGTCCGCTTCGGAGAATTGGCGAGGCTCACGGGTGTAAATTCGAATCTCTCCAATGGCTTCTCCTTTCTCAAGTACGGGAATCCCGAGAATAGAAGATATTCCTTGTGCTAGTGCTACTTTGGGATATTGAACTCGTTCATCTTTGGCGGCATTGGCAATAAATACCACTTTGCCATCAAGGATATCCGGGAGGCTTTTATGGACATCAAGAGGGCCTTTTTTCAGGTAAATGTCGCTCAAACCATAGGCGCCTATAGTAATCAAATATTCCTTTTGAGGATTGAAGGACAAGATGCGGCAGCCGTTTGCCTGCACTGCCTTAGCAGCGCTTTTGGCTATGGAATTGCAGATTTTCTTCAAGCTAAGAGCAGAATTGGCAACTTTGTTTATCTGCTTGAGAATTGAATAGTAACTAGCTCTCGATCTACCCATCCTTCGACTCCGCTCAGCGCATGCTTTTGTCGTACTCTAGCCGCATTTGGTAAAGCCACAGGCAAGGCAAATATTGCAGCCCTCTTGGTAAATCAAGGGACCACCACAGTCGGGGCATTGCCCGGCCCAACTTTTAACCATCTCAGGATTTCTGGAAGGCGCCTCAGGATTACTAGCAGTCGCCTCTTTCTTAATGTACTTCTCAAGTACGCTGGCGATGGCATCGGCACAGGACAAAATAGCATGTCCCTGCTCCCAGGTAATGGAAGGGCACCTGATGCCACGCAAGTGCTTTACGATAGAATCTATATCTATTCCAGACCTCAGAGCTACAGATGTCAGGCGACTGATAGCCTCAAGCTGTGCTGCGGCACAACCTCCAGCTTTTCCCAAAGTGGAGAAGACTTCGGATATTCCTTGCTGATCGAAATTCACCGTCACATAGATGTAGCCACACCCCGTGTTTACTCTTTCGGTTACACCCTTAGTGACTTTAGGCCTTTTCCTGGGAGATAGCTTCCCTGCACCCCTTTTTACTCCCTCACCTACAGTGAGGACCTGACTTTCGCGGCTCCTATCACGGTAAATGGTTATCCCCTTCAAGCCCTCCTGGTAAGCCAGCATATACACTTTGGCGACGTCTTCGGGTGTTGCCTCGCGAGGGAAGTTGACTGTCTTGGATACAGCGCTATCAGTAAACTTCTGGAATACTGCCTGCATCTTAACGTGCCACTCGGGTGATATGTCATGAGCGGTGACAAAGAGCCTTTTTGTCTCTTCGGGGACTTCTTCTATGTCTTTTAGCCTCTTACCTTGAGCTAGCCGCTTCATAAGTTCCGCAGAGTAAAATCCTCCCTTTTTGGCTGCGTCCTCAAAATAAGGGTTCACCTCTACAAATTCTTCGCCTTCCAGGATATGGCGCACGTAGCTCAGCGCGAACAATGGTTCGATGCCACTGGAGCAATTAGCGATTATGCTCAAGCTGCCGGTAGGCGCAATAGTAGTCCGGGAGGCATTTCGAAAACGAGGACCATCGGGAACGTCGTAAATGCTTCCCTGGAAAGCAGGGAACACTCCCCTTTTTTCGGCTAGCTCTATTGAGGCTTTGTCCGCCTCTGCAGATATGAAATGGGCAATCTCGTCGGCCACGGCAAGCCCCTGCTCACTGTCATAAGGGATACCAAGCTGAATTAGCATGTCAGCAAAACCCATAACTCCCAGGCCTATTTTCCTGGTAGTTTTTGTCATCTCTGCAATCTCTGGCAGTGGGAATTGGTTCACTTCGATGACATTATCAAGGAAGCAGACTGCCAGCTTAACTGTTTGGGATAGCTTGTCATAATCAACATATGGCTGGCCATTCTTGTCCGTCACCATCTTGGACAGATTTATGGAGCCTAAATTGCAGGACTCAAAGGGCAGCAGTGGTTGTTCTCCACAGGGGTTGGTGCTTTCTATTTTGCCCAACTGAGGTGTGGGGTTATGCCTGTTTATCTCATCGATAAACACAACACCCGGGTCACCGGTGAGCCAAGCCATGTCAACTATTTTGTCAAACACCTTTCTGGCATTGAGTTTATCCATTACCTCTCCGGTTCTCGGGTTCACCAAACTGTAATCGGTGCCTTTTTCCACCGCTTTCATAAACTCGTCAGTCACAGCTATGGAAAGGTTGAAGTTAGTCAGGGCACGCGAGTCTTCTTTGGCGGTGATGAATTCCAATATATCGGGATGGGTAATATTAAGTATGGCCATATTGGCCCCGCGGCGCATGCCACCTTGCTTTATGACATCGGTAGTGGTATCAAAGACGCGCATGAAAGAAACAGGGCCGCTGGCAATGCCACCTGTCGAACCTACTCTATCCCTTTCCGGTCTAAGTCGGGAAAAAGAAAAGCCGGTGCCGCCACCACTTTTGTGAATCAGGGCGGTATATTTAACTGC
>JAOUFZ010000133.1 GCA_029857995.1 Dehalococcoidia bacterium | reverse complement strand
AGTATGTGTTTGAGTTCACTTTCGATTGGCGTCGGCGGCGGCTCCAACGAAATTCAGCGCAATATCATAGCCATGAGAGGACTGGGATTGCCTCGGCGGTAAGCCTGTGTCGCCCTATATAGGCGGCTTCTGGGAGGATGAAGCCATGGATTTCACATTTAGTGAACGAGAAGAGGCATTCCGAAAAGAGATCGAAGACTTTGTAGACAAGGAACTGCCAGCGGACTGGGTCGAGAAAAATATTTACTGGCCGGCGGGATATGGCACTTTGGCGCAATTTGAGGAGTTGAGCCCTCAGGTCGAACAATTCACGCGCCGATTGGCTGAGAAAGGATGGCTGACTATCTCATGGCCCAAAGAATATGGAGGAGCTGGACTTAGTTATACAGAACAAGCCATCTTTCACGAGCGAATGAGCTACTACAGAGCTCCTGCTGGTGAAATAGCCACACGGATTGGTGGCCCCACCATAATGCTCTTTGGCAACGAGGAAATGAAGAAGGAATGGTTACCTAGGATAGCCAGAGGTGAGGTAAGATTCTGGTTGGCTTACAGCGAACCAAATGCCGGCTCTGACCTTTCTTCGATACAAACTAGGGCAATAGGGGATGGTGATGACCTTATCATAAATGGCCAGAAGATTTGGGGCACGGCTGCCCATGTATCGCACTATGCTTGGATGGCTGTCAGGACAAACCCCACGGCCCCACCACATAAGGGCATTTCGTTGGTTATTGTGGACAACGCGGCACCAGGTGTTACTATCCGTCCAATGATGAACATCTGTGGCTTCTATTCTTTTAGCGAAGTGTTCTTCGATAATGTTCGAATCCCTAAAAGAAATGTCGTGGGCGAGATGAACAAAGGCTGGTATTATCTAATGGTAGCCCTTGATTTTGAAAGGCTTGCAATCCCGATAGGCGGTTTCAGGCGAACATTCGAAGAGATAGTGCAATATGCTAGGGAAACAAAACACAATGGACAGGCTTTGAGTCAGGAGCCGCTAATACGGAATAGGTTAGCCAACATAGCAATCCAGATCGAGATAGCCTATATGCTTTTCTGGCAAACAGCGTGGATGCTTGACAGAAGTCTTGTCCCGAATATTGAAGCATCGCTGCTGAAACTATTTACCACTGAGCTGAGTCAGAAGCTAGCAAATACTGGGATGCAGGTTATGGGACATTATGGACAACTAGAAGGAACCTCTAAGTGGTCATCTTTGTACGGACGAGTCTGTCTGGGCTGCTTAGATTGCATTTCGGCTCTGGTCGGTGCCGGTACTTCTGAAATTCAACGCAATATCATTGCTATGAGGGGTCTTGGGTTGCCGCCAAAGTAAATGAGTCTTGGTATGTTAAATAAACTTACAGGATAGGGGGAATAGTATGGATCTTGGTCTGAGCGAAGAGCAAGAAATGCTAAAGAAATCGGCGCGCGACTTCCTGAAAAGAGAGTGCCCGAAACAATTAGTGAGGCAACTGGATGAGAGTCAAGAGGGCTATTCCTCCGAGTTGTGGCGCAAGATGGCAGAACTGGGCTGGCTGGGTTTGGTATTTCCTGAAAAGTATGGGGGCAGCGGGCGTGACTTCCTGGATTTGGCAATCCTTCTTGAGGAAATGGGATACAATGTCGTGCCTGGCCCATTTTTCTCCACGGTAGTCCTTGGTGGACTAACCATACTGACAGCGGGAAATGAAGAACAAAAGATGGAGTTCCTGCCCAAAATTGCCCGTGGGGAAATGATTCTTACTCTCGCCTTAACTGAGCCCAGTGCTAGTTATGACGCTGCATCGGTCAAGACCAAAGCTGTGAATCGTGATGA
Source organism: Dehalococcoidia bacterium (assembly GCA_029857995.1). GTDB lineage: Bacteria > Chloroflexota > Dehalococcoidia > GIF9 > AB-539-J10 > RBG-13-51-36. The sequence goes on along the minus strand of JAOUFZ010000133.1, from coordinate 2,702 downwards.
CAAATATGGCATTAGAGGCACCAAACTGTTTGTGCTTAATGCCAATGTTGCCGACTATATTCTATGTGTTGCCAGAACGAAAGAGACAAAGGACCCAGAAGACGGCATAACAGTATTTCTTGTGGATGCCAGAAGCCCTGGGCTCACGTGTACACTGCTCAAGACTCTGGCGCGTGACAAGCAATGTGAGGTTGTTCTTGACAATGTGACTGTATCGGAGAGAAGCGTAGTAGGCAAAAGGGACGAAGGGTGGCCAATGGTGAAAGACATTCTCCAGAAAGCTGCGGTTGCCAAATGTGCTGAGATGGTCGGTGGTGCGCAGGCAGCATTGGATATGGCAGTCAATTATGCCAAAGAGAGGGTGCAGTTCGGCAGGCCTATTGGAAGTTTCCAGGCTATCCAGCATTTCTGTGCCAATATGGCAATGGATGTCGGCGGTTCACGGTTTGTTACATACAAAGCGGCTTGGAAGGTAAGCGAAGGCCTTCCCGCCGCCCTGGATGCGGCTATAGCGAAAGCATGGGTAAGTGAGGCTTACGGACGAGTTGCCCTGTCAGCACACCAAATATTCGGGGCAATCGGCTTTACCATGGATCATGACATACACCTGTACTATAGGCAGGCAAAAGCTGCCGAGATAGTCTTTGGTGGCGCTGATTTTCACCGTGCTATCGTGGCTCACGAATTAGGTCTCTAGTATGGACGTCTTTATCTCAGTGAAAAGGCGTCTATGGTTAGGCTCACTTGATGCTTGATCAATGGTGCTGCCTACTTGGGTCTCAGGTTGCTCTTTCTCAGAAACCTGTCCATTCTTCTCAGTGCTTCCTCAATATTGGGCAACGAAGTAGCATAGCAGCAGCGAACAAAACCTTCGCCGCATGACCCAAAAGCAGTGCCTGGGACAACAGCAACTTTTTCTTCCAATAGCAGTTTTTCAGCAAACTCTTCTGAATTCATTCCGGTAGCTTTTATAGAGGGAAAGGCAAAGAACGCGCCCTTGGGCTCGAAACAGGGCAAACCAATCTTGTTCAATCTGTTGACCATGAAGCGACGGCGTCTATTGTACTCTTGGACCATGCTTTCAACATCGGGCTCACCACTCTTCAGGGCCTCGATAGCTGCCATCTGAGTCATGGTCGGGGCACAAAGCAGGGTGTATTGATGGATTTTTGTCAGGGCCTGAATGAAACGGCGGTCGGCTGCCACATAACCAATACGCCAACCCGTCATTGCATGAGATTTAGAAAATCCGCTAATCAGGATGGTGCGCTTCTTCATCCCGGGAAGGCTGGGGAAACAAATATGCTCCACCCCATAGATTAGACGGGCGTATATTTCATCCGATATTATCAGCAAGTCGTGCTTTTTGGACAGCTCGGCAATAGCATCAGCCTCTTTTTTGGACATGACTGCACCCGTGGGATTCGCCGGGTAACCTACTAAAATAGCCTTTGTCTTCTTTGTGACCCTGGCTTCGATATCGGTGGCTCTGACTACAAAGTTGTTTTTTTCGTTTGTGGGAACAGGGATAGGCATCCCGCCAGCCAGGGTGATGTCGGCAGGATAAGCCACGTAGCAAGGGTCGGGGATTATGACCTCGTCACCAGGATTGATAATTGCTCTCAGAACAAGGTCTAATCCTTCACTACTTCCTGCAGTAATAAGAATCTCGTGCTCAGGATGGTAGGTTACCCCGTAATGAAGCTCCAGGTAGCGGGCTAATTCCTGGCGTAGTCCCGGCATGCCGGAGTTCGATGTGTACATGGTATAGCCTTTTTCTAGAGAATATATGCCAGCCTCTCTGATATGCCAGGGAGTAACGAAATCAGGCTCACCTATGCCAAGTGAGATAACGTCTTCGATGGAGGAAAGCAGGTCGAAAAACTTCCTGATGCCTGATGGCGGAAGCGTAGCCACTTTTTGTGAGATCAGGTTATCCAAAGCTTCGGCCGAAGTGGGTCTTGTGTTTGACATGCTAGGGTGTTATGGGTAGGCGTCTATTTGTTTCCTTGGGAACGTTAAACGTCTCGCCATATTCCTTGTATCGTTTGAGAAGAAAGTGGGTGACAGTACTCTGCACCTGCTCCAGGGGAGCTAGTTTCTCTGCCACAAAACTGGAAATCTCTTGCATATTCTTTCCTCTCACTAATATGGATAGATCATAGGTACCTGAGACCAGATACGCAGAATACACTTCGGGAAATTGATAAATGCGCTCGGCAATGGCATCGAAGCCGACACCGCGCTGCGGCGTTATTCTCACTTCGATTAAAGCCCATATATCTTCCTCCTCTAACTTAGGCCAGTTTATTATAGCTTTGTATTTCAGGATAGTCCCATCTTTCTCAGCTTGCTTGATTGTTTTTTTCACCTCGCTGACAGGTTTATCCACCATGGTGGAAATCTGTTCCGGAGTTGCCCGGGCATTCTGTTCCAGAATTTCAAAAATCTCTTTCATGAGTTCTCCTTAAAGCAGCAATTCAACAGCAGACCATCGGTCAGCTGCTTCATTGTAACACAGCTCAAATAGATTGCCATCCTGAGTGACAACTCTGAACAGCCTTTTGCCCGGTTCCTGCCAGGCTTTTTCTACTGACTTTACTCCCAGTTCACTTTCTTGCCAGACGAAAGACCGTGGTTCTTCGGCATAGAGATAACCTGAATAACATTTCACACTTGTGTCCATAGTCTGCCACCGGCAT
>JAOUFZ010000132.1 GCA_029857995.1 Dehalococcoidia bacterium | reverse complement strand
ATTCTCCCTGGGCGAGGACTGTGCCCGTCGGGTTGAGAGGTGTCTTGGCAATGGCCTTTTCCCCAATCATTCCCTCGGCTCCGGTTGCCTTGCGCCGCCTTTGCCCGCGGATAATAGCGCCGAGGATAAAGACAGCGAAGGCGGTAAAGCCGACTGCAACCCCGATAATTAATCCTATATCTACGTGTATCCCGGGGCTGTGGCTGAACAAAATCAGCGAACCTGCAACCAGCGAGATTATACCTCCGGCAGTTAGCAGCCCAAAGCTACTGGTGAAATACTCGGCGATAAAAAGTCCCACGGCAAGCAAAATAAGTGCTATGCCTCCCCAGTAAGCATCGAGCACACCCAGGGAGTAAAACGCCAGTAATAAGCTGATGCCCCCGGCTACCCCGGGGAAAACCAGTCCCGGGTTGGAAATCTCGGTAATTAAACCTATGGTAGCCAGGGTAAACAGGATGTAGGCAATATTAGGGTCGCTGATAGTCTGCAGGAATTGTTCAATGGCATTCATTTCGTTTCTAGTTTGAACATAATCCGCAGTGTCAATGACAACTTCCTCGCCATTGGCTAAAGTGACCTCCCAGCCATTGATTTGGGAAATGAGGCTTTCCAAATTGTCAGCTCGCAGGTCGATAAGGTTATATTCCAGCGCTTCGCTATCGCTAAAGGATTTGCTTTCTGTTACTGCCAGCCTTGCTTCTTCTATATTGCGGCCACGCTTTTCAGCAATAGTCTCCATCCACTTAGCCGAGAACTCGACTATTTTTTGCATCTGGTCTTCTGGTATTTCCTCTCCTCCACCAGCTACAGGGTGGGCGGCGCCGATGGTCGTGCCCGGTGTCATCGCCGCTATATGAGCAGATAGAGTAATGAAGGTTCCCGCCGAGGCAGCCCAAGCATTTATCGGGGAAACGTAAACTACGATAGGCACTTCGGCATTCATAATTTTGCTGACTATCCTGTCAGTGGAATCGAGAAGCCCACCGGGGGTATCTAACTCAATGATGCAGACAGTAGCACCATTCTCCTCTGCCTGGCTGATACCCCGATCGATGTAGTCAGCTATCACGGGCACAATTGTGCCATCCACGGTCAGGATTTCCACAGTGGTTGGGCCGGCGGCAGCCAACAGACTGCCTCCTAAACCCGCAACCAGGGGCATCACAAGCCACGCGATGAAGAAAACCCTCAGTCCAGTTCTAAGCATCTCACATTATCCCCGTGTTAATTATAAACTAAGTCGTTGAAAGCCACAAAAAACTTCAGGTTTATCGTTGAAGCTGCGAACAGCTTAGTGTAGAATAGCCCAAGTATGAAAAACCAAAAATGTAAGGGAATGCAGGACTTGCTCCCCGCGGATATGCTGCGCTTTCGCTGTATTGAAGATACCTTCCGGGCTTGTTGTCGTAATTGGGGTTACCAGGAGGTGAGGACGCCGACCGTAGAGTACCTCCATTTGTTCACAGCTACGGGAACACTTACTCCGAGCATGTTAGGGAAGGTATATTCCTTTCTCGATTGGGATGGCTGGAGTGGTGAGCGGGTCGTCTTGAGGCCAGATGGCACCATTCCTGTAGCCAGGCTCTATATCGAGAACCTAAGTGGCCAAGAATTGGCCAGGCTTTTCTACGTGACTAACATATTCGCTTTTGAGGGAACGGGGAAAGAGAACAGGGAGCGGTGGCAATGCGGTGCGGAGTTCTTCGGGGGTGCCAGATTCGCTCCGGATGTGGAGATAATTCTGCTGGCTGAAGAGGTCATCGGCAGGCTTGGCATCAAAAATGTTGGGCTGCGATTATCGCACGCTGGCTTTGTGAAGGCATTGCTCAAAGAATTTAGCCTCAGCCCCGCTGAGGAAGCTAAGATGGTAGGCCGCATTTTGGAGGGAGATTGGCAGGCATTGACCAGGGTGAAATCCACTCGCCCCGAAATCGACAGGCTCATGGCTACATTATTGAGCCTCAAAGGGAAATCAAGCAGCTTTCTACACAATGTCAAAGCTTCATTCCCCAAAGCTTCGCGGGATTTCAAGTCCAGCCTGGAGGACTTCATAAGCATCACCACATTACTGGATAACTTGGCCTGCAATTACGAAATCGATATCACAGCCATACGTGGTTTTGAGTACTACACCGGAATCTGTTTTCAGTTTCTGACTACGAGAGAGAGGATAGGCGGCGGAGGCAGATATGATAGCCTTGTGCCCCTTATGAATGGAAAGGAGATCCCCGCCTGCGGATTTGCCTTATATGTGGACCCCATAATGAAATTGCTTCCGTTGGAGAAGGAGAGAAAAGGCGAATCTGGAATCCTGGTTAAAGGTAAGGCATTAACTCCGGAAGTAGTAAGGACGTGCTTTGCTGTGGCGGAATCGCTTCGTGATGCCGGACACGCCGCAGAGTTTAACTTCGCGGGTAGAGAAGAATCAGGTTATAGGTGGGTCATCGCGGTTTCAGGAAAGGGGCCCTCTCCATTTGTGCTCACGGATTGCATACAAAAACGACGGCGAGAGGTAGCTTCTGTGGCAGAGATTCTTGAAGTGGTAAGTGAGGGATGAAGGACTACCAAGACGGCTACATCAAATTTGCGCTCCCTAAAGGCAGGTTTCTATCGCCGACAGCTAGCTTGCTTGCCGAGATAGGCCTGGGATTTGAGGGCTATGGCGATAAAACGAAGCAATATCGCTTGCGCTCGACAAGGTTTTCCAGCCTTTCCGCCAAGATACTCCAGGAGAAAGATATCCCAATACAGGTGGCTGTCGGGAATTACGACCTGGGTATTTGCGGTTCAGATTGGATCGAAGAATACTTGGTGAAATATCCCGCAGGAGCTCTGGTAAAGATAGCGAGTCTGAATTATGGCGAAGGCGACATTCATGTGGTTGCCAGTGCTCAGGCGGGGATAACCAGTCTCAATGACTTATCAGCCCGGAAAAATGATTGTCGTATAGTAAGTGAGTATCCTAATCTGGCTGAGGCTTTTGCCCTAAACTTTAGAATGAGAAGGTTCAGGATTTTCCCGGTGTGGGGAGCTGCTGAAGCTTATCCCCCGGAAGATGCCGATTTGGTGGTGCTCTGGGGAAGAGGTAGGGCACATATAGCAGCTCAAGGCTTAGTCCCCCTCGAGAAGCTACTGCCTGTTGTGGCCTTTCTGGTAGCTAATCGGGAAAGCCTGGAGAACAAGGATTTGAGCCAGATGTTGACGTGCTTTGACTCCCAGCTTGGCACTGAGCCACAGACATCAATCGAACAAGACCTTGATATCTGTAAGGATCTGAAAATGCCTTGTCCCTCGTGGCAGGCAAGGGAAATCAACCTGGCTTTGCCCGATGGCCACCAGCAGGTACCTGCTGCGCAGTTTCTGAAGCGAGCCGGGCTGGCACTTCAAGGGTATTCTGAGGAGCTAGTGAGTCGTCGTCCTTCCGCTGATTTAGACTGGCTGGGCATCAAAGTAATCAGACCTCAGGATATGCCTCTGCAGGTGGCTAATGGTAATTTCGACTTAGCCATAACCGGTGAAGATTGGCTGCAGGAACACCTCTATCGCTTCCCCTCAAGCCCGGTGAAGAGATTATTTGCTCTCGGCTTTGGTACCGTCAAAATTGTCGCTGCCGTGAGCCAGGAAATGCCCGTGAACGACATTGATGAATTGAGGTCACTTGTTCAGCGAAGCCCCGATGTAGTCGGGCCCCCTCTGAAAGTAGCCTCGGAGTATGTAAATATTGCCGATAAATATCTTCGGGACAATCACATTAACCCATATAAGCTGATCCCAACCTGGGGGGCGAGCGAGGCCTTTTTGCCCGAGGATGCCGACATGCTTATTGATAACACTCAGACAGGGAAGACTCTCCAGCAGCATAAATTAAAAATTCTTGATGTGCTCTTCCAATCCTCGGCTTGCCTGATTGCCAACAAGAATAGTCTGGCATCTTCCAACAAAAAAGAGAAAATCAAGTTTCTGACGCAGAAATTACGAGCGGGGCTATTATGAGAAGAGTCAAAGGTTTCAATAAAGCAAGACAATTGCTGGCCAGGGAAAACTTCTGGGAACCTTTCGCCACTTCACAGGGGCTAGCACCGCAAACAAAGCAAGTCTTTCTGTCAGTTCAAAAAGCGGTTGACCGTATTATCGGCGATGTTCGGGATAAAGGTGATAAAGCCCTCTTTGATTACACCGAAAAACTGGATGGAGTGCGACTGGACTACCTGGAAGTAGATAGACGGGAAGTTGTCGCCGCTTATAGCCTAATAAGTAAGGAGGTGATGTCCGCTCTCGAGTTCGCAGCCGGAAGAATACGGGACTTCCATGCTGCCTGTGAACATAAGACTGGCCTGATTCCTATCGACAGGCACCTAGGGCAACAGATTCTGCCGTTACAAAGGGTTGGCTTGTATGTGCCCGGCGGCAGTGCTGCTTACCCATCTACGGTTTTGATGATGGCCATACCAGCCAGAGTGGCCGGTGTTGAAGAAATCATTATGGTCTCGCCGCCTGGTAAGGATGGCAGAATTCCTGCCCCAAC
>JAOUFZ010000131.1 GCA_029857995.1 Dehalococcoidia bacterium | reverse complement strand
CATGATTGAGGGCTGGTATCACATGAATCAGAGGCAAGACACATGGATGAGGATAAGTAAAAACTGCTATAAAAAGGGCTTTAATTCCCTGCGGGAATTGGGAGAAATTTATATCTTGCTTTATACGTCAGAGATGTCAATCATCGAGAAGATCCAGGTCACTATTATCACCGATGAAAAAAAGATAGAAGAGCTTCTTCCCCACGCTTTGGAAGTTTATGCCGCCAGGGATGAACGGGCAAGGACCTTGAATGATGAGGATGTGGACACTTTCTACGGCTGTGTTCTATGCCAGAGCTTCGCCCCAACCCATATCTCTATCATAACTCCCAATAGAATTGCCAACTGTGGAGCGATAAACTGGTTCGACGGCAGAGCTGCTGCCAAGATTGACCCTGAGGGGCCTATATTTGCCATACCAAAGGGGGAGCTTATAGATGCTATAAAAGGTGAATATTCAGGGGCGAATGCAGTTGAAGCTGAAAAGTCTCTGGGAAACTACGATAGAGTTTATCTCTATAGTGCATTTGAGCACCCCCATACATCTTGTGGCTGTTTCGAAGCAATTGTCTATTACATTCCTGAAGCGGATGCCTTTGGAGTAGTGCATAGAGATTTCAAGGGCGAAACTGTAGTTGGGGAAACATTTTCCCACATGGCCGGTGAAACTTCGGGAGGTAAACAAATAGAAGGAAGATTAGGAACTGGACTGCAGCAACTAAGGTCTCCCAAATTCATCCAGGCGGATGGTGGTCTGGCCAGGATAGTGTGGATGCCCAAGGAGTTAAAGGAAAGGTTTAAGGATGTCCTGGAAAAGAAAGGACTCTACGATAAAATAGCCTCAGAAGAAGATGTCAAGAACGTTGACGAGCTTCTGGCATTCCTGGAAAAGGTAGGGCATCCTTGGCTAAAAGGGGAAGTAGAGCTTCCAACATAAATATAGGAAGGAATTAAAAGGTGAAATTCATAATCCTATCTCAGCTTTAATCGAGGAGGTTTGTTATGCCAATTGCAGGTTCTGAGATTGTAAAGTTGCTACCCGGAAAGAAGCCATGTAAGGACTGTGGCTTCCCTACTTGCTTCGCCTTTGCCATGAAGCTGGCGTCTGGTGGGGCTACTGTGGACAAATGTCCTTACCTATCTGAGGAAGTGAAGGCCAAGCTACTGGACCTTCTGGCACCGCCGATAAAGCTTGTTACTATAGGCTCGGGAGAGAACGCCGTCAAAATCGGGAACGAAGAAGTGATATACAGACATGAGAAGACATTCGTCCATTCACCGGGCATTACACTCCTTATCTCGGACAAGGAAGACAACGCCAAAATCGAGGAGAAAATAAGGAAGATAAAGGAGTTGCAGTTCCCCTGGGTCGGGGTAAACCTGAAAGCGAATCTTCTGGCACTGCATTTTGCATCAGGGGACAAAAGCAAGTTTTTGGCTCTGGTGAAAAAAGTCTATGATTCAACAGATGTAGGCATGGTCTTGATCTCAGAAGACCTGGACGTCTTATTTGCGGCACGGGATATATGGGCGGATAGACATCCACTTGTTTACCCCATAACGAAAGAGAATATTGATAAGGCTATTCCAAGGATTAAAGAGAACCTTACTCCTGTCGGCCTTCGTGGAGGGAGTATTGAAGAACTTATTCCTCTGACTGTTAAGTTAAAAGAGGTCGGGATTGAGGAACTGGTTCTAGACCCTGGTTCCAAGAATTTGCTGGAGGCAATAAGAGACCAGACTTTTATCAGGAAGGCAGCGCTAAAGCAAGGTTTCAAGCCTCTGGGCTATCCCACTATTGCCTTCCCTTGCTTCACGGCCAAGGATGGGCTGAAGGAAATGCTGGTGGGCTCGGCGTTCGTAAATAAATGGGCGAGTATTATTGTCTTTTCTGATTTCGACCAATATTCCCTGCTTCCTCTCCTAGTCCAACGGCTTAACATCTATACCGATCCTCGTTTCCCCATGGCAGTGGAGGAAAAGTATTATGAGGTAGGAGAACCCGATGAATCCTCGCCGGTCCTGGTCACTTCAAACTGGGCTTTGACCTACTTCCTTGTCTCATCGGCTGTCGAGGCTACCAAGGTTCCCGCCTACATTTGTGTTAAGGATGCAGAAGGGCTTGGTGTCCTCACTGCCTGGGCAGCCGGCAAGTTTAGCGGCGATTCCGTAGGAACATTTATCAAGAAATCTGGCATTGAAAACAAAGTGAAGCACAGAAAGCTAGTCATCCCGGGCAAAGTGGCCAGAATCAAAGGTGAGCTTGAAGATGCTTTGAAGCTTGAATGGGAAATAATAGTTGGGCCCAAGGAAACGACTGGAATAGGGGCTTTCCTTCCTGGATTTGCTAAGCAACTTAAGGGCTAGTCCTGAGTTTGTTGAAGGAATGATTACAGAGGAACAAGCTAGCGAAGCCGTAGCTGAGATTCTAGGACATTACGAAAAAGAAAAGAAAAACTTAATTCCACTCCTTCAAGAAGTCCAGACAAGACTAGGGTATCTCCCGAGGAAAGCGCTGCAAGAAATTGCTGACTTCTTGAAGATGCCAGACGTTGAGGTTTGGGGAGTTGCCACCTTTTATAATCAGTTTCGCTTTGTTCCATTAGGAAAATACCACACCGTGGTCTGCATGGGGACTGCGTGTCATCTAGCGGGGGGTAGACTTATTTTGGAGGCCTTGGAGCGAGAGTTAAACATCAAGGTAGGTGAGACCGCCGAGGATGGTAACTTTAGCTTGGAGAGGGTTGCTTGTATTGGGTGCTGCATGCTAGCTCCCGTGGTAGTAACAAAGGATAGGATTCATCCCAAGATGACGCCTTTTAAGGTGGAAGAGGCTTTAATACCGTATAAACAAGAAGCCGAGGGCGAGCTTGAAGAAGGGAAATCAAAAAGCCAAAACTGAAGATCAAGATCACAATTCAAAATACGGAAACGTCTCATTTTTGTTTTTTGCTTTGTGATTCTGCATTTTTTATCTTTGAATTTTGATATTGTTTGAGATGACTTTCGAAGAAATCACTAGCAACGCGAAGTCCGAATGGGAAGCCCTGCAGAAGGGTGTCTATATTCTTATCGGCACGGCTACCTGTGGGCGGGCTGCCGGCGCCCTGGATGTGGTCGATGCCTTTAAGAAAGAACTTACACGGCGAGGGCTGGAGGTCCCCATTATCCAGGTTGGCTGCACAGGTTTATGCCATGCTGATCCCTTTGTTACTATATCCAAGCCTGGCTCTCTTCGTGTCGCGTATGCCAATGTGACTCCGGAGACTGTATCCCGCCTTGTGGAAGGTTATGTTGCCGGCGATGACCCGTGTCTGGAGCTTGCCTTAGGCACTGTTGAGGGGGGTAGGGGGGAAACAATCTCTATTCCCGAGCTCCCCAGGTTTGAGCGTGAGCTTCGCCTTATACTACGCCACTGTGGGTACATCGACCCTGAAAACATAAATCACTACATCGCCAATGGTGGCTATAGCGGTCTGAGCAAAGCGTTAAGGATGTTGCCTCAGGATATGATTGGGGAACTGAAGAAATCCGGGCTGCGGGGGCGGGGAGGGGCTGGATTTCCCACCTATCGGAAATGGGAGCTGTGCCGAAAGGCGGGAAGCAGGCCAAAATATGTAATATGCAATGCTGACGAAGGAGACCCCGGTGCTTTTATGGACCGGGTGGTTTTGGAGAGCGACCCACATGAGGTTATTGAGGGGATGATTATTGCCGGTTATGCCATTGGTGCTGGGCAAGGCTATATCTATGTGCGTGCTGAATATCCCTTGGCTATTGAGCGTATCGAAATTGCTCTAAAGCAAGCGAAGGAGGTGGGTTTGCTGGGAGATAACGTCTTGGGGAGTAATTTCGGATTCCATGTCGCGATAGCGGCGGGGGCTGGTGCTTTCGTCTCTGGTGAAGAAACGGCACTGCTAGCAGCTGTTGAGGGGAGAATGAGTACACCTCGACCCAGACCGCCTTATCCCGCCGAGTCTGGCTTGTGGGGTCAACCTACTCTGCTAAACAATGTGAAGACCTTTGCTTATGTTCCTTTGATAATTGAGCGAGGAGGGGATTGGTTTGCCTCCATCGGCACTAAGGGAAGCAAAGGCACAGCAATGTTTACCCTTGCAGGTAAAGTAATCAATTCAGGGTTGGCTGAAGTACCTATGGGCACAACACTTCGAGAGCTTGTTTATGACATCGGTGGTGGAATTGCCAAAGATAAGCAGTTCAAAGCGGTACAGATTGGAGGGCCCTCAGGGGGGTGCCTTCCCGAAACTTTGCTGGACATCCCTATCGATTATGATTCCCTTCGAGAGGCTGGCTCGATGATGGGCTCCGGGGGAATGATTGTCATGGATGAAGACAACTGCATGGTGGATGCTGCCAGGTTCTTTCTTGATTTCTCAACCAAGGAGTCTTGCGGCAAGTGCACCATGTGTCGCTTGGGGACTTTGCAGATGCTACGTATTTTGGAGGACATCACAGCTGGTCGAGGCAAAATAGAGAATATTGACCTTCTTTTGGCATTGGCTGAGGATGTTAAGATAGGTTCTCTTTGC
>JAOUFZ010000130.1 GCA_029857995.1 Dehalococcoidia bacterium | reverse complement strand
TGAGCTTAAGCACCTCTGCTATCCGCGAATCGTGTCTGTCTATTTTATTGATGACCACAATGGGTCTCAGGCCCTTTGCCAGAGCCTGGCGAAGCACAAACTTAGTCTGGGGCATGGGGCCTTCTATAGAATCCACCAGAAGCAGGCAACCGTCGGCCATATTTATGACGCGCTCCACCTCACCGCTGAAATCAGCATGCCCGGGGGTATCGATGATATTAATCTTGACTCCCCGGTAAATCACGGCGGTATTCTTAGCCATAATGGTAATGCCCTTTTCACGCTCTAAGGCATTCTGGTCCATTATTAAGTCGCCTACTTTTTGGTTGTCCCGGAAGACCTTGCTTTGCTTAAGCATGGCATCTACCAGAGTAGTCTTACCATGGTCAACGTGGGCAATAATAGCTATATTTCGTATGTCGCTGCGATAATTCATGTAAGTTAACGAAATCCTGCCTCTGTCCGGTCCTAATTATAGTCCATACTCGTCACTGCGATTCTGTTGTCTTCAGTCTCCTAGGTGCGAGTCAGCGTTTTTGTGTCATCAGTCAGGCGTGCATTAGTGCGGGAACTCTGTTTGGAAGCGGTGAAGGTAAACGTAATTGCGAAGACACCACATTCTATAAACATACACGGGCCCGGTATCCCCGGCCCGTGTATGTCCTGTGGTCAAACCGGCATTATCTACTCAGTCTGACTTTGCTGTAGCAATCGCTACAATAGACCGGCCTGCCATTGGTAGGCTCAAAAGGCACTTGGGTCTCTTTGCCGCAGTCGGCACATGTGGCAGCAAACATTTGGCGCGGGAGTCCGTAGCTGCTCCCACCATTTCCATTCCGCTCTGTCTTCCTTGTCTGTCGGCATGAGGGACAGCGCTTGGGCTCATTAGTATAGCCCTTGGATTGAAAGAACTCTTGTTCCCCAGCGGTGAAGCTGAAGTCAGTTCCACAATCGGAACACTGGATTGTTTTCTCTTGAAAACTCATTGGATGACCTCCTTTCTCAAAATTTTTAGTTAGAGCCCGGGTCATCCAATACTTGATATGAGTCTGGCAGAATCCTAAGAAGTTTGTAATAACCTAAACTTGAACTATTAAATACATCATACACCTATTATTAAGATTGTCAAGTCCCGCCGTGGCTCTATTCCAGGTCTACGTCTGCCTCAGGTGCTATCGATGGCAAAGTGAACAATCTGACGGATTGTGCAGTTTTCCAGTCGCCTTTAGGCGCTAAAGGATAAATTGAATTTCGCTCTGGCTTAGGTCTTTTTTCCCTCTTTGAGGCTCAAAAAGTCCGAGTTATACTCCTCGATGAGCCCGGCATCGGCAAAGCTGAAGTAGCGATTTTCGCCTATTACGATGTGCTTTATCGCCTACTGCAGTACACTACATCGCCTAACTAATAACAACACGGCGAACCGTGTAGTTTAGAACTGGTCAAGAATTGGGTATGTAATAGAGTTCAAGTCCAGTGAAGTGAGCGGTAGTGGACGGCAGACAGAACTTTATGCTATTGTTCAGCCTTAATGTATAGTCCAACTAAAATGGCCGGATTTGTTTACCTGGATTACGTCAGTTATCTACAATCAAGTGTGACCCCAACCGATGGCATCTTGGCGCTGCTAATTTTATGAGATAGTCTGCACAGAAGATAGCTCGCTGGAGGATAAAGAATGAAGACAAAGAAAGAAGAGGACCGAAAGGATTCGCCGGTTGAATCCCAACCCGCGGTCCCAGTAAGGAGAACCTTTGCCCAGGACCTGTTCGATGGAGTTGCCCCCTCATACGACACCTGGGCGCAAGTGCTGACTTTCTTTCAATACCTTCCTTGGCGCAGGTTCTTAGTCTCGCAAATGGCTCTTCGGCCGGGAAACCTTGTGCTTGACGTATGTACCGGCACAGCCGGTGTTGCCATGGAGATTGCCGACCACCATGATGGCCGAATCGTGGGGCTCGATGCTAGCCAGTTGATGCTGCAAGCCGGCCTCCGCGCCGTCGAGAAGAAAAACCTGGACGGCAGAGTCCAACTCATCCAGGGCCGCGCTGAGCGTTTACCCTTCCCTGATGGGACCTTCGATGTAGTTGTCTTCACCTACCTGTTGCGTTATGTCCAGGACCCTGATGCAACAATACGGGAGCTGTCTCGCGTACTGAAACCAGGCGGGGAATTGCTCTCGCTTGAGTTCGGCGTTCCGGAAGCCCTCTGGGTAAGGGCTCTATGGGAAGCCTACAATAGGGTCGTCATGCCGGTAATGACCATCCCCGTTTCACGAGGCTGGCATCGTGTCGGCTGTTTCTTAGGTCCGAGTATCCGGGACTTCTGCCAGCGGTGTCCTGTTGATCGCCTCGCCGCGATATGGCGTGACAATGGAATCCCGCTGGTAGAAACAAGACCCCTGTTTAAAGGTGCAGCCATTGTGATGTGGGGAACGAAAGGAAGATAGAGACCGATAGCCAGCCGAATTACCTTATGGTGGACTTTCTCTGCTCGAATATGACCTTCCCAGATGTCTTTAGCCAGTAATTTATTAGTCTCGCCCTGCTTTCTTCCATCAGCGAATTTTCCCCGCTTTGAGGCTTCAGAAGTCCGAGTTATATTCCTCAATTAGCCCGGCATCGGCAAAGCTGAAGTAGCGATTTTCGCCTATTATGATGTGGTCTAAGACCTTAATCTGCATAATATTTCCAGCGAAGACTAAAGCCAGGGTTATTGGCCCGAAAATGGCCGTATAAAGGGTTACGACTGCCAGCTCAGGAAGGGATAGGTTTGCCCATCAACGATGTTCCAGATGTAGGCAGTGTTGCGCTCGGCAGGAGCGACTGCGATTATGTTCCAATCTGCACCTGAGAAGGTGGCGATGTCCTGCATTTCCGCCGTGGTCTTGCCCGTCCCGCCAGCCGAAGTAGCTTGTCCGCTGGTTTGGGTGTCCCAGAAGGAGTTGCTTACCGTGCTTCTCTCATTCTTTCCCACCAAGCCGCCAACTGACGAATTGCCAGTCACGCTGCTTGTGGAATAGGAGTCACTCACAGTGCCCTCAACGGTATCTCCCATCAGGCCGCCAACGCTCGAATTGCCACTCACGCTGCTCGTGGCATAGCAGTTGCTCACAGTGCCGGCACCACTTCCCACCAGGCCACCAACACCCGAGGTGCCAGTCACGTTAGCGCTGGAATAGGAGTTGCTCACAGGGCCCAGGTTCCATCCCGCCAGACCACCAACTGACGAATTGCCAGTCACGCTGCTTGTGGAATAGGAGTCGCTCACAGTGCCCTTCATATTAAATCCTACCAGACCGCCAACAGTATAATTGCCAGTCACGCTGCCTGTGGAATAGGAGTTGAGCACAGTGCCGCTATTATCCCCCATCAGGCCGCCAACAGAGATATTGCCCGTCACATCGGCGTTCACTACGGCAGCATTCTCGATGACCCCTCCCTCCTCGACAGCACCAAAAAGCCCGACAGCAGCTTCGTCAGTGCGGTTGATGAACAGGTCACGTATCTCGTATCCTTGCCCGTCGAAAGTGCCCTCAAAGCCTATAAAGCCATGGTCAAAACCCTGCTCAGGGATAAAAGTCCCGATCGGCTGCCAGCCCTTTCCCTGATTGGCTGTCGGGCTCGCCAGCTCTGTATAACCGGCAGTAGTGGCATCGAGATCATTCATCAGAATGTGATGACCGCGCAAGTTGTCCCTGACAGCATCCAAATCATACCAAGTCCGTATTTCCAGGTTTTGGGAAGGAGGACCAGAGCCTACCACCATCCCGGCAATTAAGGCTACCGTAATCAAAAAGATGCTAACTCTTGGCATGTAACAGTTCAGTTTTCCAACATTTGCGGCAGTGCTGGACTCGGCGGCGGGTTTGCGCCCGCTGAATACTCCGCCAATGATGGCGAGGAGCCCGGGAAGTAACATAATACAGGTCAGTGCCATAATCGCCCCTCCAGCCACACCCAATTTGAGTCCAGATTCGCCTCTTCTCGTCATTCTCCAGCCAAAGAGGACAAGAACCCAACCGACGAGTCCAATGAAGATAACCGACATATAAAGTATGTGATACCACGACAAAGACCCAGGCTCTATTGGGGTAGGCCATCCAAGCCTAACCACATTTATGATGGGGTGTATAACCTCAATGACCTTAGGCAGCCACAAGAATCCCCCGATAATCAAGCCGACCAGCAACGCCTCACTGCCCATCCTCAGTTCTGTCACTTTTCTTGCCTTGAGCCTGTTCCGTATGGCACGAACCAAAGCGTAAAGGGCTGCGAAAACCACCCCGAACAGGAGTGCGTAGATAATTTCGTTGATGGTAAACATCTGTACGAGGTATGCTATGATAAGGCGTCCGATATCAGCCAATTACCTCACCTCACTATTCACACGGCAGATTTGCCTATCGTTATTGCTCAATTTCAGTGGTGCTGGGCTCGGTGACCGGCCTGCGCCCGCTGAATACTCCGCCAATAATGGCGAGGATCCCCGGAAGCAGCATCTGACCGGTCAGTGCCATGATTATTCCTCCAGCCACACCCAGTTTAAGCCCGGATTCGCCCCTTCT
>JAOUFZ010000129.1 GCA_029857995.1 Dehalococcoidia bacterium | reverse complement strand
GGGCTTATTCTCCTTTATCCTTACTTCCAGGCGTGGGGGAGAAAAGGCATTGCCAGAATATTTGGAGCTAGAGAGACGCTGGCAGCCGCGGGTAACATGATGACCGACGTCTTTGCTGCCAGTCTGGCAGCTACAGTAGCAGTTGTGCCACTTATAGCTTATAACTTTGGCATAGTCTCTCTGGTCGGTTTGCCGGCAACCTTCTTCGCCCTGCCTGCCTTGCCCTTTATCATAGTCACTTCAGCGTTGGTCGCCTTCGTGGGACTCATTGCCTCAGTTGCCGCTCAGATCCTGGGCTGGCTGGCCTGGCTTTTTCTCAGCTATCTCGTTGTCTTAGTTCAAGGCTTTGACGCCCTGCCCCATGCTTCGTTAAAGGTGACCACTATTTCCACCTGGCATGTCCTGGGATACTATGCTATATTGGCTGGAGTCATAACACTCCTCAACTACCGAACCAAGTTGGCTGATTTCTCCTCCAGGCTGACTTCTGGAATGCAGAAAGTTGCCCAAGGCATTCCTAAGCCTAGCCTCGGCTTTTTTCCGAAATGGCTGGTCCTGCCCCTTTTGCTAGTAGCTATCCTGGTGTGGTCTGTGGCTCTGACCATGCCCGATGACAAGCTTCACGTAAGCTTTCTCGATGTCGGACAAGGAGATGCCATTCTGATTCAGACGCCCAATGGCCAGGATATCCTCATTGATGGCGGTCCCGACCCCCAGAAAATCAATCTGGAACTGAGCGAGAGGCTTCCCTTCTGGGACAGGACGATAGACCTCGTGGTCTGCACTCAACCTCAAGCCGACCATGTCACAGGCTTGGTGGAAGTCCTTCAGAGATACAGAGTAGAGCACGTACTTGACCCCGGAGTTTCCTATGATTCAGTTATCTACCAAGAATACATCAGGCTTATTGAATATAAAGAAATCGAATGTAACGTAGCGCGGGCCGGACAGGAGATTAATTTGGGCAACGGAATCAAGATGGAAGTGCTAAATCCGCCGGAGAGCCTGTGGGAGGGGACTGACGATGATATTGACAACAACGGCATGGTGTTGAGATTGAGTTGGCACAATGTCAGTTTCTTGTTCACTGCCGACATCAGAGCAGAAGCTGAATTCGAGCTCATCGGGCAGCGGGCCAATTTGAGAAGCACTGTACTGAAGATCGCCCATCATGGCAGCGTCACATCCACTTCTCAGCACTTTCTGGCGGCGGTTGACCCTGAAGTGGCCGTGATTTGCGTGGGGAAAGACAACCCCTTTGGCCATCCCACCCCTGAGGTACTGGACAGATTGATCGACAGGCTGGGCGAGGGCAATGTTTATCGCACGGATGAGGATGGCACCATCGAGTTCATTACCGATGGGGAGAGGCTGTGGGTATCTGACAACAAACTTCCTACTTAGAATCTCATTGTTAACCGTGTACCTAGCCACCACTCCGTGTCTGTTGCATATGGGTCTCGAATAGAATAGTGCTTCCCCTTCACTCCATTGTCTATAGTCCACTCTTCAAATAAAGGACATATTGAACACTGCGTTGAAATGGTTAAGTAAAGTTAAGTCTGGTTATGTTGACTCCTCACTCGTAGTTGTTATAATGTAAAGAGGAGTCCTAGCATTAACAAGGGTGGCTTTGAACTGTCACCTGTACTTGGTCACCTGGGTGGCAGGGACCTAGCGGTGAAACCCACCTGAAATGGTCGGTTTTGTGTTTTGAAAGGAGGTGTAAACGCAGAATCATTATTAGTCAGAAACGTAATTTTAACTCTTAAATAAAGGAGGTAGAAACAGATGAAAAAAGCATGGAGATTTATTTGCATAGCGATAGTTGTTGTATTTACCTTATCCTTGTTTGCCGTACTTCCGGTATCAGCAGTTGATTCTGAAGTAAATAACGTGCCGCTATTAGAATTCCCACGTAACGAGATGGCCCCAGATGGTTTAGATCCTATGGACTTAACGGTAGAGGATCTTGGTGAAAAAGAAATTGCCATCCGTGAGCTCGCCGCCGAGGTCGGACCAGCTATAGCTACCAAGGTGTCACCGATTGGCCTACCGGCGGACATAGGAGATGAATTCGTATTTACTGTGAGTGATGACTTTTTGGGTATTGAGTATGATGAAGATTTTGTGGTTGTTCGTGAAGGTACACATGGGCTCATATTAGTCACAAAGGATGCTTACGATAGTCATGATGGTTCCAATTACTATTTTGCAAATCCTATTGGTGATGACAGTGAACCTTGGTTACGCTCGAAAGATATTATTACCGATGCACAACTAGACTATATGACAGCCGAGTTCGATAATACTATCTATCCTACGGTTACCACTATTTATGGAGAACCGCTTCCTCGTGGTGACGAAGGCCAGAAGGTATGGACGCTTCTGTTCAATATTCGTGATTATGCCTACTATAATACAGACGCAACTTCATATGCTGCCGGCTATTTCTCAGCATCATCAAGTTCTGTAAATAACAAGAATATGATGCATATTGACACTTATGAATGGGCAAACCGAACAGGTCCAGGTCCCCATCCTGGCCCTGGAGATTCTCGACCGTATCTGTATGAAGGAACCTTTGCCCATGAATTTGAGCATCTAGTACACTTCGACATAGACCCTGATGAACCATCCTGGGTAGATGAAGGATTAGCTGATCTAGCCGGATTTTTCTGCGGTTATGGACACTCAGAAAGTCATATAGCTTACTACATGGTTTATCACCCCATTACCGCGCTTACTTTCTGGGGAAGTGGGCTTGAGGATTATGGCGCAAGCTATCTATTCCAACTCTACTTGTTTGAGCACTACGGAGGTGCCGCTTTTACTTCAGCTCTGGTGCAGGAACAGGCTAATGGCATCGAAGGTATTGAAAACACACTGGCAGCCTTTGGCTATAAAGATAGCTTTGATGAGATATTTGATAATTGGACCGTAGCCAACTACCTCGACGATACCCGCAGAGCTGGTGGTAAATTTGGCTATGAGACTCTTGAAATAGGTACCATCGATTCTTGGGGCTATACAATAGAGTACGCTCTTAGTAATATGTGGTGGGGTCCACCCGATATAGCTCCATTTGCCATACCCTCATGGTGGTTTGGGGATCCCCAGCCTTATACCGCACACTACTATCGTTTTAATACCAACGAAGATGCCGTAGCCTGGATTGATGGTGATGATTTCGCTGGTACCCTACCTTATAGTGGAACCTATGAATGGTATTCAGATGCCGAAGCCTGGGCATGGCGTAGCTTTTACCAGACCTTCACAATCCCAGCAGCAGGGGCGACCCTCAATTTCATGACCTATTTTGAGATCGAAGATGATTGGGATTATGGATATGTTGAGGTCTATGATCAAGATGCAGACCAGTGGTATACGTTGGATGCACCGGGTACCGTTAATTATACTGCCTATAGCCAAGACAATCCCAATACCCCGGATGAAAGAGAGCCCGCCGCCTACGACGCGGCCGGACGCTGGCATGCATTCACTGGGAACAGCGGTGGTTGGATACCGGTTTCAATGGATCTCACTCCTTTTGCCGGTCATGATATTGACCTTTACTTCACCACCTGGCAGGATGGTGCCTTTACCCTGCAGATGATGTACGTGGACGATATCGAAATCCCGGAGATAGGTTTCCTCGATGATGTTGAGGCTGGAGAAGATGAATGGACATCAACCGGATGGTACGTAACAGACGGTATACAAGATAATGGCTTTGGGGTAGTTGTTATCGATACCAAATGGGTTCCTGCAGATCGTTATCCAGAACCAGCTGGTAACAATGCAATGAGCTTGCACAAAATAAAGACAATGACAATTGATGCAGCTACCCAAACTGGTTCTTTAGAGATTCAGGAGACTCCAGCTGATTCAGGTAGAGTTGCCGTTGCTATTGTTGCAAACCACGCAGATCATATACTTCCATCAGCATACACCTTTGGAGTAGACATTCCATAGTTGCTAGATATTAGCCGAAAAATGAGCGGAGGGGTCAACCCCTCCGCTCATTTCATACTGAGACTGATAGAAGCCGCCGTACCGTATCTTTTTCAGCTATCTAACTGTAATTGTTTCCTCCTTTGTTAGACAAGAGCTTAAATCCTAGCAACCATCCACCTAGCTGCGACTTCTTGTATATTGCGTATCAGTCTCCAAGATCGCCCATCATGGCAGCGCCACATCTACCTCTGAGCACTTTCTGGCGGCGGTTGACCCTGAAGTGGCGGTGATTTGCGTTGGAGCAGATAATCCCTTTGGTCATCCCAGCCTTGAGGTGTGGGAGAGATTGATTAACAGGCTGGGCGAGGGCAATGTTTATCGCACAGATGAGCACGGCACCGTCGAGTTCATTACTGACGGAGAGACGTTGTGGGTGAAAACAGACAGCTAGGACGTCTATTGGTTGGCTAGCTATCTACAATGGCGCGACTCCTGCCACAGCAGGACATCATGCAAGGCAACAATCAAACCCCCGCGATATCCGACCACAAAGATTGTAACGAGGCCCTGCCCTAAATCAGAATCTTCCCGTCTTTGAGGAAGAGAGTTCCGTCTACAC
>JAOUFZ010000128.1 GCA_029857995.1 Dehalococcoidia bacterium | reverse complement strand
AGCGATAGTAAGTTTGCTGGGTGACGCCTATCATTCTGCTGGCTTCCGCGATAGAGATACCCTGGTTGATGTGGATCTCGGCTTCCCTGAGTTTGTTGAAGCGCTTTCCCAAGCCTTGGCGATAGCATCCCGAGAGAGCCGCCATAACGGTATGTAGGCACCGTATGAAATAATGCCAGCCATAAGCTGAGACCTCCTTCATTTGAATTCCTCGAATTCCCGTTCCCCAGTTTTTCTTTTCCGCTTTGGGGAGACAATTCATGAATCCTGAAGGTTGTATTTACTCAGGATAATGATTATTTAGTAGATTCAAGTTCCCTATATGCTCTCAGCATTTTGATGAGCTTGATATCACGTTCATAGCAGACTTCAGCTTCAGTGCGACCGCTATAGTCATAAAAACCCTTCCCCGTCTTGACGCCAAAGTGGCCTTCTCTGACCAGTTCATATATCTTCAAAGGCTTATAGTCACGTGGAGTTAGCTGCTTCCGCATATAGGGATTCTCAAAGTTCCTGACTGTTAAGTCGAGACCTCCGAAATCCATACGCTGCACCAATCCCACCACCATCATGCGTAGTGCTAGACCCGTTTTGGCGGCTGTATCAAGCTGTTCCGGCGTGATGATGTCGCTATCCAATAGGTAAAATATTTCGCCAAGCATGGCGATCTGGAGGCGAGAAAGTAAATATCCAGAGATGAATTTTTTCAGCACTAGCGGTGCCTTACCGATTTTCTTGAGCAATTCAGCCAGTAGGTAAATAGATTCTTCACTTGTATCTGGTCCTTTAACTACATCCACCAGCGGGATTATCTGTGGCGGAGCGTACCAGTGGCTGATGAGAACTTTATCCGGCCTCGAAGTCTTCACAAAATCGAATACGTTCAGTGCGGTAGTATTGCTGGCGAGTAGTGTTTTTGGAGGACATAGCCTGTCCAGTTTACCGAAGATGTCGATTTTGGCCTCACGGTTCTCAACAACGGTTTCGAAGGCAATGTCGGAGTCTTCAGCAGCTTTCTCCAGTGACTGCGTGAAGTTGATCCTTTTAAGAATAGCCGGTATGTCTTTTTTAGCAACCATCTTCTCCTCGACAAAAGCCTGCAGGGAATAATCAATCAAGGATCTGGCGCGTTCCAGTGTCTCGTTAGTGCGGGAATAGAGTTCCACAGTGAAGCCTTCCTGGGCGAAAGACTGGGCGATGCCATGCCCCATTGTTCCCGCACCGACTACAAGTATTTTCTTGATAGTTGACATGTCGGGCATAATTTATACCTTTACAATGGCTACTAGAATGGTGCACACATCATCGCCAACAATTTTGATTTCCCTTTCCTCGTCAGGGGCGAAATAGACTATATCCCCCGCATTCAGGGTGAATTCCTCGGTTTTGGTTTTGACCACCATGCTTCCACTGATGATATAGTACATTTTCTCGGAGGGTGACCCCGACATTTCCACACCGCCATTCGGGAGAAAGTGGGAGAGACTAACGGCTAAGCGCTTGGTATCGGGATCGCCCAGTTTCCGGATACTCCAGACATTGAAATGCTTGGGGGCTTGATAGAAAGTTCCTTCCGATTTTTTTACTAGCTTCATTTTTGCCTCCCTGTAATTTTTAAGATGGGATAGTTTTCTGTTTGTCTGCTACTAAAAATCTCAAATCAAGTCTTCTTCAGATTTTAATATTCCCGCTACGGTTTTCCTATATAGCTGCAATATCAGGGAATTATATTTACCCTATGGCCGTCAAGCCGCCATCAACATAGAGAATCTGACCGGTGATGTAGTCCGATTCCGACGATGCCAAGTATACACATGCTGCGGCTACGTCTTCAGGGCTACAGAATTTCTTGAATAGAGTCTTGGAAAGTAGCATTTGCAGACGCTCGGGTGCCACTGACTTTTTCAGAGTCTCGGTTAATACTACTGAAGGTGCTATTGCATTGACATTGATGTAGTATGGTGCCCATTCAGCGGCCAGCATCCTGGTGATCATATCGACCGCTCCCTTGGTAGCACCATAGGTAACATTACCACCATCGGTGCCGCGGACGCCGCGAACTGAAGAAAAGTTGATGATTTTGCCCTTCTTCTGCGCCATCATTACTTTACCAAAGGCCATACAGCTAAGCATAACACCGCGGACATTGGTGGCGAACATCAAGTCCCATATCCCTAGGTTGATTTCATGCGCCGGCATTTTCGTAACTATGCCCTGAGCATTCACTAATATATCTATCGTCTTAAATTTCGCCACCGCTTCTTCGGCCAGTTTGCTTACGCTCTCATCATCGGTCACATCTACCCACATTGCGGTTAGTTTAGTAGCCACATCAGGATGGTTCTTGATAACTTCGTTCAGCTTCCGTAAGTCACGGCTGGCGATAACCACTCGGGCACCCTGGTTAGCCATTGCAATAGAACAAAACTCACCGAGGCCACCCGCACCGCCAATCACTACCGCCGTCTTCCCATCAAGCTGAAACATAACAACCTCCTATAATTTCTATATCAAATGCAGAAAGATTTACCTTATTTGTCCAGGATTGCGACCAGCCTGACAAAGCCACCATCGGCCATCTCACACCTGAAGGGGAATGCAGAGATGATGCAGCGCTGGTCAGTCACTTCGTCGATGTCTCCTCCTGCGTTTTCTACTGTCACGATACCGTTCTTAAGAAACATGCGGTGGCAGGGCTCGTATTCGGGAAATAGTTTGTCAGGATCCTTTCCAGTCTCTTTCCTGTACTCCTTGTCAACCCAGGGCATTGTCTCAGCAAGGCGATAATGCCACAGTACATGATCGGTGGCACCCCAGGTGCCGGCAACACCTTTTACCTTTTTGTCGATCAGCCACTGGGCAGCTTCCGGGCCTAGCCCAGGATAGTGATTGTAATAAGCATAATTATCCCAGCGCCAGTATTTATGCCAGCCGGTATTGAAGACTACGAAGTCTCCAGCCTCGATCTTTGGCTTAGCATTTTCCAGATCTTTGGCAGTGACGAATTGCCATTTTTTCATATAGCGGAGGTCGACGATAACGCCGGTGCCATAGCAGTTTTCCAGTGGGATCTTATCCAGCATTATGCCTCCCTCGGAGGGATGCAGTACGTGACTGGGAGCATCCATGTGGGTACCGGCGTGAAGTGTGCCAGTATAAACTACGCTCCTCTTATGAAAACGTTCGAGATATTCTGCTCGGGCAAAGATCAGGTCCTGCCTTGGACCAGGGAAGGGCCACAACGGGGTATCTACGCCCCAGGGCAATGAAAGGTCCACAATTCTTTTCTTTTGAGCCATTTTTTCCCTCCCTTATTTCTTATTTTTCGAAGTCTATTTCAGCTTAGGCAAACCGAGAATCTCCCGAGCTTCGTCGGGTGTGGCAATATCATAGCCGATGTCTCTAATAATACGAACGCTGCGGGCTACAAGCTGGGCATTGCTCTTGGCAAGTACTCCCCTGGACATGTAAATATTATCTTCCATCCCCACGCGCGCGTGCCCTCCCATTAATACATTAAGGGTGGTTATAGGAACCTGCGCAGCACCGATGGCACAGCAGTTGAAAATCATATCAGGTAGGAGGAGTTGAGTTAGTGATATGAGGTTGGCCGGGGTGGCATCAACAGCGCCCTGGTAGGCCATTCCCATCACAAAGTTTACATAGTATGGTTTTTTAACAAGCTTCTTATCAATGAAGTTGTTCATCTCCCGGAGCATACCGTGGTGATAAATCTCCATCTCGGCTTTGATATTGCGTTTCAGCATTTCTTGTGCGAATCGTTCCAATTCTGACCGTGGGTTAGCCCAACAGGTGCCGGCATTGGCCCCGAGGGTGCGGAGCATCGAGCCCAAATTAAGGGATGCCATTTCAGGTTTGGCGTCCAGGCAGGCGAGGCGCTGATCGAATGTGAGCCCGGGGCCACCTCCGGTACTGTCCTGCAAAACAATATTGCACTTGGCACGAATGGCAGCATGGATCTCTTTAAATACGGTCACATCGCCTGATACCTTGCCTTCCTTGTCTCGGGCATGGAGATGGGCAATAGCGCAGCCTTCGTTATAGCATTCATATGCCTGTTGGGCAATTTCATCCGGTTGTTCCGGGAGGTTGGGATTTCCTGCTTTGGTCTGCACACCGCCGGTCAATGCACAAGTGACGATAACTTTTCTCATCTATCCTCCTGTCACACATAACTGATTGATTTCGCTGAAGATGGGAATCAAATCTGATCTGCCCCCATAAAGGATACCACTTCTTAAGTTAGTATTGCTGGCATTCTAGCCTCAGGCGCAGGTGGCCGATAGTTCAGAGAGCTATGAGACGTACCTGATTGTACTCCTTGCGCCACTGCTCGGTCAATACCTTCGCCTCAATCAGAGTATAGAATGTCTCACGATTGAGTAATTCGTCTCTCAGCTTGCCGTTGAATGACTCTGTATACCCGTTCTCCCAGGGACTCCCCGGTTCTATGAATAAGGTCTTCACCCCGAGACGATTCAGCCATCTGCGTATCGCCTGTGCGGTAAACTCAGGCCCGTTGTCCGATCTGATGTGCTCCGGTATTGCCCTGAAGATGAATAGGTTAAAGAGCTGATCAATGACATCCTCTGAGGTAATGCGCCGTT
>JAOUFZ010000127.1 GCA_029857995.1 Dehalococcoidia bacterium | reverse complement strand
TAGTTTCAAAAGCCTCGTCAGCGAAGAATAAGATGTAATAGGTTGGCTCTTTGACCTCCCTCTTTGGGGCTATAAACAGGTTCTTGCCTCCGTAGGCAACATGGGCAAACCGCTCAGGGACAATCAGCCTGACCGCAGTGTTGCTAGTCTCATTGCCTACAATTCTGTCTATGGAAATCAACCTTTGTTTGCCCAAAGCCGTCTCACACTGAGCTAATAGTCTTAGTTCATCCTCCCCAAAAGAATGGTCAACGCTGTTCTTGGTAAACATTGCTGATCTGGAAGTGGGCTCACTTCGGGCGACAAAGTTCCTATACAACGTCTTCTTGACCCCCGGCTCTTTTTCCACAAGCTTTCTCAATTCCCCATCAGAGGGGTTATGAGTCAACCGTTTTTCCTCTCGCGCTTTTTGCCAGATTCTGTCGGCAGTTATGGCAAATTGTTCTAGCTCAAACATTAATATAACGCTCCTTGAGAAAAATGTAATTTCGTGTTCCCGAATTCACGGGAATCAGAGGCTAATATTTATTGCTTAGACCTCGCGGAATTCCCCTTCCACCGTGCCTTCTTCTCCTCCACCGGGTCCCTCTCCGCCAGGTTTCTCTCCACCAGGTCCTTCTCCACCAGGCGGCTGCTGCCCTGGTTGCTGGTAAGCCGATGCCCCAACCTTCTGTATGGCCTGCGATAGCTCTTGCATAGCCTGGCGGATGGCGTTTACATCCTTACCTTGGAGAGCTGACTTCACACCCGCAATCTTAGTGTCTACTTCCTTTCTTCCATCAACGGGTATCTTATCTCCATAGTCACGGAGAGTTTTTTCTGCGGTGTAAGCCAGGCTGTCAGCAGAATTGCGCACCTCTACTTCCTCTTTACGTTTAACATCCTCAGCAGCATGTTGCTCAGCCTCTCGCCTCATCTTCTCCACTTCTTCTTTGTTCAATCCGCTAGAGGCTGTAATAGTTATTTTTTGTTCTTTCCCCGTCCCCTTATCACGAGCGCTAACATTGAGGATGCCATTGGCATCTATATCGAAAGTCACCTCGACCTGGGGTATACCTCGTGACGCCGGCAGGATGCCATCAAGTACGAAGCGTCCCAATGTCCGGTTATCGGCAGCCATAGGGCGTTCCCCCTGAAGAACGTGTATCTCCACGCTTGGCTGGTTGTCGCTAGCAGTGCTGAAAATCTGGCTCTTTGAAGTAGGTATAGTGGTGTTGCGGGAAATAAGAGGCGTAGCTACTCCTCCCAGCGTCTCTATGCCCAGGGTAAGTGGAGTAACGTCGAGAAGGAGGACCTCTCCGACTTCACCCTTAAGTACCCCAGCCTGAATGGCTGCTCCCATGGCGACAACCTCGTCGGGATTGATTCCCTTTGACGGCTCTTTGCCGAAGAACTGTCTCACTTTCTCTTGAACTAAAGGCATTCTAGTTTGACCACCGACGAGGAGGACTTCGTCAATCTTGGCTGATGGTAATCCAGCATCTTTCAGTGCTTGGCCGCAGGGCTCAAGAGTCTGTTCCACCAAATCCATGACCAGTTGCTCCAGTTTGGAGCGGGTCAATTTGACATTAAGGTGCTTAGGCCCCGAGGCGTCAGCGGTAATAAAGGGAAGGTTTATCTCAGTCTGCTGCACCGTAGAGAGTTCAATCTTCGCTCGTTCCGCCGCCTCTTTGAGGCGCTGCATTGCCATGGGGTCATTTCTGAGATCGATTCCTTGCTCTCGTTTGAACTCGCTGCACAGCCATTCGATAACACGCTGGTCTAAGTCATCCCCACCCAGGTGGGTATTACCGCTCGTAGATTTGACCTGGAAGGTTCCCTCCCCTATCTCCAAGATAGATACATCGAAGGTGCCTCCACCAAGGTCGTACACTGCAATTGTCCCCTCCTTCTTCTTATCTGCCCCGTAAGCCAAGGCGGCAGCAGTCGGCTCGTTAATTATACGAAGGACGTTCAAGCCGGCGATTGTGCCGGCATCCTTGGTTGCCTGGCGCTGGCTATCGTTGAAATAAGCTGGCACTGTGACCACTGCTTCTGTCACTTTGTCGCCGAGATAGGCTTCGGCATCGGTCTTCAGTTTCTGTAATATCATTGCCGATATCTCAGGCGGCGTGTATTCTTTTCCACCCATGACTATTTTGAGTTCGTTATTAGGACCATGAGTCGTCTTGTACGACACGCGGCGCGCATCCTCCTCCACAGGTAGTTCCCTTCCTGGTGGTTCCCCCCATTTTCTTCCCATGAAGCGTTTGATGCTGTAAACGGTGTTTTCGGGGTTAACGACAGCCTGACGCTTAGCCACTTGCCCTACCAATCGCTCTCCATTCTTGCTTATTGCCACTACTGAAGGATACAGGTTAGAGCCTTCCGAGCTGGGGATAAGCTTCGGCTTTCCGCCCTCTACGACAGCAACCTCGCTCAATGTTGTTCCTAGGTCAATACCTACTGCCTTAGCCATATTATCTGTCCTCTGAACTTTCCTCTTGAATCTTATTCTTATTACCTGCGCCTACCATGACCATGCTAGGACGAAGGAGTCTGTCTCTAAATTTATAGCCCTTGCGAATCTCCTCTACGACTATGCCCTCTTCCCCCTCTAGCTGGCCCGCCGCTTCGTGCCAATAAGGGTCAAAGTATTCTCCCTTGGCCCTAATTTCAGCCAGCCCCTGCGTTTCTAAAACAGCTTTGACTTTATTATAGATGAGTTTTATGCCGTCAGTCCAATTCTGTTCATCAAGCTCGACCGGCAGAGAAGCAAATGCTCTTTCAAAATCGTCTAGCATAGGTAGCAGGTCCAGGATAAGCATCCTGTTGGCAAACTCAACCGTCTCTGATTTCTCTTGCTCAGCCCGTTTTATGTAGTTCTCTAGGTCGGCCTGGCTTCTCTGCCAACTGGCTAGATATTTCTCTGCCTTTCCCTTTTCTTCAGCTAGGGCTTTCTGTAATGTCTCTATATCTTCGGATTGCTCAATTTCTGCCTCAACTGCTTCGTCATCTTCAGCCAACGTTGGACCTCCTCTACATGTATTCAGCCACTGAGTTGCTCAACAATGCTGAGAGGCAATTGAGCGAAGAAATAGCTTTAGCGTAGTCCATTCGTTTGGGCCCAATCACTCCCACAATGCCACTGGCCTTATCAGGTATCCCATACTGGCTGGCTAGTAAGCTCAAGCCCTGCAGCGCTGGCTCCGGGTTTTCTTCGCCAATGACTACTTTTACCCCTCCCCTGCTGGATTCTTGGCTAAATATATTTCTAAGCCAATCCTCTCCTTCCAGAACTTCCAGAATTCCCAGTATTCTAGGACTGTTGGTAAACTCTGGTTGACTCAGCAGCAGACGCAGTCCTTCAAGATAAGGCTCACCATAATCTCGCCTATCTTGGGCACCCATAATATCTACCATGGATTCAGATATCTGCCTTTCTTCAGAAGATAGTCCCTCTCTCTTAGCCAAGATCTCACTGCCGGTCATCCCGCCGTACACAGAAGTAAGTCTGTTAGCTAGCTTCGTTAGCTCATCTTGGCTAACCTTTCTATTAAAAGATAAGACCTGCTGTCTGACTTTTGCTTCATACAAAACCACGATCAGCAAAGCCATGAAATCCTGCAAAGCTACCAAATCGAGATGCTTGAAGCGGCAACGAACCGCTTTGGGAGTGGTTATTACCACCAGATTGTGAACAAGACGCGCTAGAAGCGCCGCCACTGTCCTTAACCATTGCTCTAGCTCTTCCTTTGCTTCCTGAGATATGTGATGAACCAGATACTGTTCAACACGGGGGAGTTCAATTTCTTCCCCTATCAAATCCACATAGTAGCGGTAAGCCTTATCAGTAGGCATGCTTCCAGCCGAACGATGAGGATGGATGACGTATCCTTCCCGTTCCAGGTATGCTGTATCATTGCGGATGGTAGCCGGACTTACCTTCAAGCCATACTTCTCCACAATCGCGCTTGAAGCTACCGGTGCTGCTCTAGTGATATAGTCTTCAATTATCACCCTGAGAACAGTTTCTCTTCTTTCTCTCACAGCCATTTAGCACTTTCCCCCTTTGATTGCTAAACAGATCAATTTATCACTATAAACACGTTCTGTCAATGATAGCGTGGCAACCCAGTGAAATGAATTTTTCTTATTGACCGAGAGTGAAATATTAAGTACTATTATAACACGAATGTGAAAACCAATAAGGCATTTCCCTCGGCGCAGCCTGATAGCGAAGTAGCTCGAATCCTGAGGTTGGAGGCCGAAAGGCAAGCAAACAGCATCAATCTTATTGCCTCTGAAAACCACGCCAGCCGGGCAGTGCTTGAAGCCCAGAGCTCGGTGCTAACCGATAAATATGCCGAAGGCTACCCCGGACATCGCTATTATGGCGGTTGTGTCTATATAGACGAAATTGAGGATTTAGCTGTTGAAAGGGCCAGGAAGCTATTTAAGGCCGAACATGCCAATGTCCAGGCTCATAGCGGCGCTCAAGCCAACATGGCAGCCTATTCAGTGTTATTGGAACACGGTGATACCGTCATGGGGATGAGTCTCAGCCATGGCGGGCATCTCACCCACGGCTCTGATGTCAATTTCTCGGGAAAATGGTATAACATTGTCCCTTACGGAGTCGACCCTAAGAGCGAAATGCTTAACTACG
>JAOUFZ010000126.1 GCA_029857995.1 Dehalococcoidia bacterium | reverse complement strand
ATTTCCTTACGGGGATATCCTCCTAAATTTCCTTCCTCTTTGCAGCAAAACCGTCTGGATAACTACTTTCGAATCTCCCAACTCCGGGGACGCCTTCAGAAATAGTCAACAATTTGCTCGAAACTTGTGCTAAACTTCTTTATTGATATAACCACAGAGAATTGGACATGGGGTCAGCCCGATGAAAGTCAAAACATACATGTCCCAGGAAGGTGTCTTGCCCCGTGGCTTCATCGAGAGAGCGAGGCGGATTGTCGGGGATGAACACTTCTCACAGCAGGAAGGCGACCTTATCTCATACAGTCTGGACTACTGGTTGTATGGCGTATTCCTTTCTCAGAAGGGTGACTTGCCGGCGCTTCCTTCTGCCGTCATCTCCCCGGCATCCGCTGCCCAGATACAGGAAATTGTTCGATGCGCTAGCGAGTACAAGGTGCCAATCACACCCTTTGGTGGAGGCTCTGGCGTGCTGGGCGGAGCGATCCCTCTGAACGGAAGCGTTGTACTGAACCTGCAGAGAATGAATAAGTTCCTCAATCTGGATGAGTTCTCACTTGTGGCTGAGTTCGAAGCGGGGATAATCGGCGCAAATCTGGAACTTGAACTAAACCACCGGGGATACTCCGCGGGCAATATCCCCCAGTCGGTTTTCTGTTCCACCCTGGGTGGCTGGATTTCGACGCGCGCAGCTGGGCAGTTCTCCACCAAATACGGGAAAATCGAGGACATGGTGCTTGGCATGGAAGTCGTGCTGCCCGATGGCAATCTGCTGAACATCAGACCTGTTCCCAGAAGGTCGGTTGGGCCTTCATTGAAAGACCTCTTCCTGGGCGGCGAAGGCACACTCGGCATTGTAACCAGGGCAACCTTTTCCGTTCACCCGCTGCCCAAGCTGACAATCAAGCAGTCGTTCATTTTCCCTTCGATTGAGGTTGCTGTTGACGTCGTGCGCCAGATTCTGAGGGCTGAAGCCAGACCTGCGGTTGTCAGAATCTTTGACGAAGCGGAGAGCGGGAGATATTTTCCCAAGATAGGGAGAAAAGTGACTACAATCTTCATATCAGAAGGGGAAACTGAGTACACCACTCTCGATGCCAGGGTCATCAGGCGTATCTCTAGGGAAAACGGAGGAAAATCCAGCGGGGAGGAACCCGTCAACATCTGGCTGCAAAAGAGATTCGACATCGGGCTTGGGCCCGTTCTGATGCAGTACGGTGGCATCGTTGACACCATCGAGGTGTCGGCCTTGTTCAAGGATGCTGCCAAGCTGTACAGGGATATGGTTGCCCGAATGAAGGCGATTGAAGCCGTACTGGAGGTCTCCGGGCATTACTCACACTTCTATCGAGAGGGGGCTTGCCTGTATGTCACATTTGCTGGCATCCCCAAAGACCCGCTCCGTTACTACCAGGAGACGTGGGATGCTGCCATGCAGGCTACGCTCCAGAACAACGGATCCATAAGTCACCACCACGGCGTGGGTTTCTGGAGAATTCAGTATATAGAACAAGAACTGGGTGCCAGCGGGGTCAGGCTTCTAAAAGCCATAAAGAGCGCACTCGACCCCGGAGGTATATTGAATCGGGGAAAACTCACCAATGGCGGAAGATAAGAAAGAGACTGAAAAAATTGCCAGATGTGCCATGTGCGCCGATATGTGCAAGTACAGTTGCCCCACGTATCTGGCCTCGGGAAGAGAAACTGTGAGCCCTCAGAAGATGGCCAGACTCATCGCGTATAACGAGAAGAGCTTCCTGGAGGATGAAAAGAATTTCCTGGATTTGATGTTCCAGAGTGCCATGTGCGGGGCATGCAGCAGGCACTGTATCTATGATGACTATGACCTGAGGAAGTTCATTCATAAGGCGAG
This sequence comes from Dehalococcoidia bacterium, assembly GCA_029857995.1. GTDB lineage: Bacteria > Chloroflexota > Dehalococcoidia > GIF9 > AB-539-J10 > RBG-13-51-36. The sequence continues at coordinate 2,808 of JAOUFZ010000126.1, read as the reverse complement.
GGTCAAAGCCTTCGCCAGTGGAGTGATTCCGGAAGACGTAAGAAAAAGGGTAGAGACATTCAGGGAATTTGGAAACCCGAACGGTGAGAGGGAGCTTATAGACAGAGGGGCCGGGGACATAGGCTATTTCATTTCCTGCTCTTCGTACAGAGACAAAGACTTGTTGAAGGCTACGGAAAAAATGCTCTCGAAATCGGGGCTTGCCATAAGGCGATTTGGAGGCGGCGATATGTGCTGCGGCGCGCCTCTGTATTATGCGGGGGATATGGAAGGGTTCAGGCAAGCCTCGCTGAAGATGAAAGCTGAGATTGAGAAAAAGCAGGTGCGCGGTGTCGTCGTTGATTGTCCTACCTGCGTCAAGACGATGACAGAGATGTACCGACACGCAGGGATAGAGTTGGATGTGGAGATTATGCACACCGTGCAGTTCATAGACGCTCTTCTCAAACAAGGAAAGCTGGGTCTCAGAAAGGAGGACAGGAGCGTGACTTTCCATGACCCCTGCATCCTGTCGTATGACCTGGCAATGTGCGGTACACCCAGAGAAATCATCACAGCGCTGGGTTTCAATCTGAAGGAGCCAGTTTACTCGGGGGAGCACACCCATTGCTGCGGCGGGACGTACGGCGCAAAGATTGGAGACCACCGCCTTAAGGACGCCGTCACCTTTATGAGACTGAATGAACTTAGAGATACCGCTGCTGACATTTACGTTACCGCCTGTCCCACATGCAAATCGGTGCTGTCGGAAATCAACATGAAATACATAACAGAACTGGTTGCGGAGAGGGTTATTGCGAAGCGATAGAGCACTGGCGCGCGAAATACAGGACGAGATAGAGAAGGCAAGCGGTGAACAGGTTGCAGTCTCGATGAAAGATGGCATTGCCTGGCTGCGTGGACACTCATCGTCACATGACGCTGCGCTGGAGGCCGGGCACCTTGCTGGAAGCCTCGACAAAGTACGGGAAGTGGTGAACGACATCGTCTTCCCTGGAAAGATGCGCTTCAAGCCCCCACGCAAGGTTTCAGATGAACTCACCGGGAAGAAGTTCGATGTGGTCATCGTCGGTGGCGGCGTGATCGGCCTGGCGGTGGCCAGGGAGCTTTCACAGTTCAATCTGAGCATTGCCTTGTTCGAAAGGCATAACGACGTGGGAATGGACCAGACCACTCATAGTAATGCAATGATACATCCTGCGATTCAGGCGAAGTATGGCACACTCAGGTGGGAAATGAATTACAGAGGTAATCCTATGTGGGATGAGACTGCCCGACATCTGGATGTGGATTTCAAGCGCATTGGCACACTAGTTGTTGCCGAGAACCCCGAGGAGGAAGCGTTGCTTCCTTATGCAGTGGACACCGCCATAAAGCACAACGACCCTGAGCCAAAGTTGCTGGACAGGGAAGCCTTGGACAGGGTCGAACCGGGGCTTGCGCCCAATGTCAGAAAAGGCGTGCTCGTCTGGAACACAGGCATAATAGCTGTATTTGAGTTGCTCATCGCCTATGCAGAGAATGCGCTGTCAAACGGTGTTAGCGTCTTTCTGGACACAGCCGTCATAGGAGTTCAGACTGAGGATTCCGGTATCAAAGCAGTTGACACTACCAAAGGTACCGTTAGAACCGGTATGCTGATAAACGCCGCCGGGCTTTATGCGGACAAGATAGCGGAGTACGCCGGCGACAGGTTCTTTACCATCCACCCGAGGAAGGGCGAGACCATCGTTTTCGATAAATCGTATCAGCCTGTGCGTACTGTCTTCGCTCCGGTCAGCATTGCGGCGGAATCACAGGAGACCAAGTATACGAAGGGCGGTGGCATTATTCCTACAACTGATGACAATCTTCAGTTCGGTCCGACCGCTATCGAAGTGTGCGATAGAGAGGACGTGTCAACGACCGCGGAGGGGTGTGATTACTTGTTCGACAGATTTGCACTAGTGCTGGCGCGGTTGAAGCCCGACTATGAGAAGCCGGACAAAGGGAAGATAATCGCCCAGTTTGCCGGGTGTCGGGCAGCTACCTATAAGGAGGATTTCATTATCGAATCCTCCAAAAAAGTGCGCGGTCTCGTGCATGTTGCCGGGATTCAATCGCCGGGCTTGGCATCGGCACCAGCTATCGCGGAAAGGGTCAAGGAAATCATTCGAGAAGAGCGGCATCCATCCGTCAATGATAAGTTCAATCCCTTGAGAAAAAGGCAGGTGCGCTTTTCGGAGCTGGACCTGAAGCAACAGGGCGAGCTTATTCGGACCAATCCTCTATACGGACACATCGTATGTCGCTGCGAAAATGTGAGTGAGGCAGAAGTTGTGCGGGCACTGAATGACAGGGTTGCTGCCAGAAGCCTTGACGGAGTAAAGAGGAGAACGAGGGTCGGGCAGGGGAGATGCCAGGGTGGTTTCTGCATGCCCAGGATTGTGGAGATAGCCAGCAGAGAAATGAAGATCAGCAAGGAACATGTGGTCAAGAGCGAGGGCAAATCTTATGTGTTGAGCGGGAGGACTAAATGAGCGATACAGTGAAACACTTCATTGTCATCGATGGCGGCACGCAGAATATCAAGGCATTCATCTTTGATGAAAACGGAAACGAAGTCCATGGCGAGTCATCGCCCGTAGCCCCTTACTTTGCACTGCAGCCTGATTTTGCCGAACAGGATGCTGAAGCTTACCTGCGGATAGCGCAAGAGGTAACCAGGAGCGCGGTGCAGAATTCGCGAGTAGCGGCGAATACTCTTGCCGGCGTTGCCATCACCACGCATAGAAGCACCATTGTCCCAGTTGACCAGAATGGTAATCC
>JAOUFZ010000125.1 GCA_029857995.1 Dehalococcoidia bacterium | reverse complement strand
TGTAGCCGATACCTTTCACCAAAGAAGGATCAAATCCGTTCTTTCTGGCTATATTATCTAATACGCCATGGATGCCCGTGCCATGCTGTATGGCAAGCTTTTCTCTATTGGCGTATTTCTCAGGAATGCCCATCTTTATGGCTAGTTGACGGTGCGGATGTTTGCCCAAGTGGTCTTTTTCGGAGGTTACTTTCAATTCGGATGCCACACTCATAGCTAAATTTACTACCTCGGCATCTAAATAAGGAAAAAAAAGCTCGACACCACACGCCATGGCTATCTTATTTTCTCTGTCCAGGGTCTCTATGTCCGCCCTGGTGAAATCGTCCCACATCCTGCGGCAAAGTTCCTGACGACCGTCTCTGCCTAAGACCTTGGGATACCAGTTGTAACCTCCCCATAGTTCGTCGGGCCCTTGTCCGGAAAAGATCACCCTGATGCCGTCCTGGCTAGCCATGTCTATTGCAGCATAAAGACCGATGCCAGTCTCCACTTGCACGAAATCACTATCCTCAATTGCTTCAATGACCCTGGGAATGTACTCCTCGATCGCATCAATGCTTAGTATCTTCATCCTATCCTTTATGCCAAACTCTCGGGCAAATTCCCGAGCGAAGTTAATATCTGGTGATCCAGGTAGACCAACGCTATATGCGATTGTATCCATTTCCAAACCAGAGGCAGCATCGCGTACTAGCTTGGCGATCAGACAGCTATCCACGCCACCCGATAGTAGGACACCTACTTTACGGACATGCTTAATCACAGCTAGTCTTTTGCGCATTGCTGAGCAAAAAGCCTTTTCGTAAGCATCCACGACCCGTGCCATGTTCTTTATCTCGATTGCTTTTTTACGGAGAGGCAAAGCCTTTTTTACCCTGACTCCTTCATGGTCGAAAACAGCGAACATGCCAGCCCTGAGAGGCCTGACTTCATCTAAGCCTATCTTCCACAGAGGTTTCTTGTTCGAGGCGAAGGCTAGAAGTTCAGTATTTCCGGCAAAGTAAAGCGGTCTGGTACCTGAAGAATCTCGTGATATCACTATCCGGTCGATGTCACTGATTGCCAGAGCGTAATCACCATCAAGGCCAAGTAATGCCCTCTTGACCTTTTGTTCCAAGTTACCTGGAAATTGTACCAGCAAATCGGCCAAGGATTGGGCAGTCTGTTTGTTTGCTATGTGCTGGACCTGGGAAAGCTTGGATCCCGTGTTTGTGAAATTGTGAAGATGACCGTCATATATCAAGGCGGGCTTTTCTCGGTAATTCATACAAACATGTTCTGATGGCGTTCCTTCAGTGGGGATAGATACTTGTACGAGGGCCTGCCCATGCACGTCATCGAGAATGGAGCTTATGCAGCGAGTACAAGCAATAGCTGAACATTCGTTTGTCGGACAGGCGGTTTCAATCATAAGGGTCAGTTTTTTTCTTAGCTCTTCTTGGCTCGTATTGACCTTGCTGAAGATACCACCTATCCAAGTCATGAAGCGACCTCTAGTTATGACATCATTCTGCCTACGTATCTGGCAATGGCAAGGGCGGCAGTAAGCCCCGGGGATTCTATCCCGATTAGATTTATCAAGCCCGGAAAGCCTGCCTTCTCTTCATGCGTAATGACGAAATCTCGGAAGTTGTCTTTTGGGCCCTGAAGCTTAGGCCTTATGCCAGCAGATTCTGGGGCCAAATCCTCAAGTTCAAGAAAGGGAAGGAATCTCTTGGCCGAATTGTAGAAATACTGCTTATGAGTCTCATCAACTGCATAATCTATCGCTTCAACATAATGGGCGCTGGGACCAAGCAACACTCTGCCATCGAGCGCCTGTCTCCAATGAATTCCATGTCCAGCTTGCTCTGGGGCGGGGTAGATGAGCCTGCTTATTAGATTCTTATATTTCGAGTCTAGACTGAAATATTCACCTTTGCAGTAATGAAGCTTGTAACCTGCTTTACCTATGTCTATGCCAGCAAGCTGGGCTATTCTGTCAGAGTTTAAGCCAGCACAATTCAAGATAACATGGGCAAGAACATCAGAAATACCATCTCGGTCCTTGATTTGAACTTTGTACTTTGCCCCCGCCTTTTCTATTCCTATCACCTCAGTGTCGAATACAAACTCGGCTCCCTTTTCCCTCGCTTGGCTGTAAAGAGACTTCAGCAAAGTATAGGAATCAAAAATTCCGCTAGAAGGGGATAATAGTCCAACTCTAGCTTCGATGTTTGGTTCGAGTTTCTTCAATTCCGTGCGGGAAAGTAGCATTAAATCATCGACGCCATTTTTTCTTCCTTGTTCGTAAAGCTTCTCAAGCTGGGTAGTCTCATTTTTGCTTGCTGCCACGATAATCTTGCCCGACTTCTTATAGGCGATATTATGCTTGTCACAAAGCTCATAAAGCAGGCTTTTGCCTTCTACACAAAGCTTAGCCTTGAGGGAGTCCTCAGGATAATAGATGCCGGCGTGAATTACTTCACTATTCCTGCTACTGGTCTCCAGCCCAAAAGTGCGGTCCTTTTCAAAGACGAAAACCTCTTTTCTCCATTGTGCGATTTCACGAGCCGTAGCCAGGCCAATTACACCGGCACCAATGATTGCTACACCGATTTCAGCAAGCATTTATCTTCTTGGCCCCTCAGAATGCTGAAATAATTAAACAGATGCCTTCCGAGTCTTGAGCATAAGACTGTACCGGCTTGCTGCCATACACTTCCACAACACCACTGTCCTGCCTTTTTACCGAGGCGATTATTGAAGCAAGTGTAGTCTTGCCAGAACCATTTGGCCCCATCAAAGCATAGAATTCACCCTCCGCCACATCGAGATTAACTCCATCAAGCACGCGCCAGCTATTGTATGTCTTGACTAGATTCTCGACATGTATCGCAAACACTTAGTCATGCTCCTATTCTGTGACCGGATTCAGTCTAATATTCATAGAATCTCCACTGACACAGCTGAGAAGTATTATACCTCATGAGTCGGCTCATTTATATGAAACTTGAGAATATCAACTTCCAAATGTGATGCGTAAGAATGATATTCCAGACGTTTATTACCCAAATTAACACTTAGTTCAGGTTGCTAAACCCAGCCCCGCAGCTTCATTGCTTCTACCACATGTTCAACAGTTCTTGCGTACGCTACCTGCCGCATGTTTATCTTGTATTCTGGCTGGTATTCAACATGGAATGATAGGCTGCGGTCATCTTCTTGTCTAGCCGTTCGCGAACTTCGGTTTCATCCCAGAAGTACAGGTAGAAGTCCTGGAACATCTCGAAGTAGGAAACTGTAACACCACCGGTGTTGCACAGGAAGTCGGGTATCACGTGAACCCCATTTCTATATAGAATATCATCGAATTCTGGCGTAGTTGATCCGTTGGCCAAATCGGCGAGAATTTTGGTTTTGATATTTGGAGCATTCCTCTCGGTTATGATGTTTTATATAGCCGCTGGGATAAGTATATCCACGCCCAGTTCCAAGAGTCTCTCCTATGTCTGCGCTATAATGCTACATCAATTATTCGTAGGTTCTGAATCTGCGAGAAGTACCTACATAGCTAACTAATGAACCGAGAATATAATCCTCATCAAGCCTATTATGATGCCCATCGAGGATCTCCATGGCCTCATCTCGATAAGCGTTCATCAAGTAAGGTATCCCTGTGACTTCAGCGCATTCCTCAGTGAGTGACATTAGGTCACTACGGCTTATTACGGGAATACTAAAACACCTGGCACCTGCCATTAATTGCTGTAATCCCATTCTTATCTTTTCAGTGTAGCTGTATATTCCCAGCGCACCAAGTGGGATATTCTTCATTTCATCAGCGCCGACCAAATCTTTAACCCCTTCATAGCAGACAAATATTTCTTCTGGAGTCGAGCCGAACTGGCTGACGGTATTGGGCAACTTACCCTCATTAAGCCACCGTGCGATGTTTTTCCCCACCATACCGGGGATCATCAGAGCCCGTCCCATGCATACCGCTTTGGTGAAGGGTGCCCCCAGAGCCAGTGCCTTAAAAACACCATCCTCACTGCTAAAGCCGCCACCAAAGGCGATATCGGGTACGCGCTCACCTTTATTAGCTAACCTCCGGCAGAAATCATAGGCTGCAGCATGCAGATACAGACTTGGCATACCCCATTCCTCCATCATGCGCCAGGGGCTCATCCCGGTGCCACCGCCAGCGCCATCTATGGTCAACAGGTCTATTTGGGCTTCGGCTCCCCACTTAATTGCCATCGCCAGCTCACGCAGACTATACGCACCCGTTTTCAGGGTAATTCGCATGAAGCCCAGGTTCCGTAATCGTTCGACCTCAGTATAGAAGCTTTCTTCATCAATAAAGCCGAGGCGACTGTGTCGTTCAAATTCCTTTAGCGAGCCGTCTCTGAAGCTTGCCTTGCTGAGCGGGTGCGAGGGGTCGGGAGTGATAATGTAGCCTCGCCTCTGAAGTTCTAGCGCACGCTCAAGGCTATCAACCTTTATCTCGCCGCCAATACATTTGGCGCCCTGCCCCCATTTCAACTCAATGGTGTTCAGTCCGTGTTTCTGGATTACGTACTCGGCAACACCCAGCCTGGTATCCTCAACGTTCATCTGTACTAGGATTTCTCCATAGTCATTATGGTAGCGACGGTATATCTCAATTCGACGGTCCATATCCGGTGCAGAAATCATCTTTCCATGACT
>JAOUFZ010000124.1 GCA_029857995.1 Dehalococcoidia bacterium | reverse complement strand
GCGTACTTTCACGGAATAGCGGCCACGCTCCAGCAATATCGCTGGCTGCTACTTTCCTTCCTCCGAGAGCCTGGTTTGCCCAGGCGCGCTCGATCGTGTCGGGGGCAGCATAACGGTCGAATGCTTCGGTCCACCTCATCGCCTCGTCTGTACCAAAAGCGGCGCCCATCCCGGTACCCGATATGGCGAATGTGGCAAGCAGACAAACCTGGCAGGCACGCTGGATATCTCCTGCTCCTTCCGCTAGCGCTAATGCCGCAGGCGCCTCGTTTTCCAGGATGTGGCGGTACTCATGGTTGTAGAAACGTGCCCAGCCAAGCGCCAGGAAAAGGTCACACCGCTTCAGCTTCTCCTCGGGGTCGAGGACTTCCTGTACTTTGAGCGTCTGTTCAAGCAATCTCACAGCTTCTCCATAGGAGTAAACATCGGTGGCTCTCCTGGCTGCCATCTCCCCGTAGCTAACAGCTTTCTCCAGGTCAGCTCTATCCGATGAGTAAGAGAAGTGTTCGGCAAGCTCAGCCGCGTGCTGCTCCAGCCTGTTGTTGTATACCTCTTCCAGCGCCCGCGCCACCTGCTGGTGCAGCCGTATTCGCCTGGGAGCAATCGTCTCTTCATAAAGCGTCTGGCGGAAGAAGGCATGCGCAAAGCGGTAGCTCACCTTCGCCCCTGCCCCCGTCCGCTCCTCGACTACCGCCGCCTTCCGGGCTTCCTCCAGTGCCCCGAAAAGCTCATCATCACTTATGCCGGCCACTTTCTGCAGCACTTCCATCTGGAAGTCCCGGCCGATTACCGCGGCTACGGAAAGCACCTTATTGCACGACTCACTCAGGCCGGAAAGACGTTTGCCGATAACATCCCTCAAGCCATCCGGAATCCGCATCTCCACCGGCGTATCACTCTTCGCCCGCCACCGTCCTTCCTCCCTCTCAATAATGCCTTCTTCGGCCAGATACCGTACCACCTCCTGCACAAAGAGAGGGTTGCCTTCCGTCTGGCGGTGCACTGCTTCGGCCAGCCCCCAGGGAACATCCTGCCCGGCAATGCCGGACAGCATTCTCCTTACTTCATCGGCATTCAGCCCCCGGAGCAGAACCCGCCCGAAGTGGGGCAGTCGCCTCAATTCAGCCAGGGCGGCGGAAAGAGGATGCGTTCTGTCAACTTCAATATCACGGTAGGTGCCCACCAGCAGCAATCTTTTGTCGCCCAGGTTGCGGGCCACATGCTCCAGCATCTCTAATGTACCCCTGTCGGCACTGTGCAGATCTTCCAGTACTATTAGCAACGGCTTCGCTGCCGCGGCACTGCCCAAGAAGTCACTGACCGCTTGCAAAAGCCGGTATCTCTCCTCTTCCGGGTCTCCCTTGGGTCTCGACTCTATCCTCAGCCTCTCCCTGATCTCCGACACGATACGGGCCACATCCGGGGCCCCTGACCCCAATTCTTCCCTCAGTCGACTGACATCGCAGGTCTGAGCATAAGCTCTTAACGCCTCCACAAAGGCCAGATAGGGCAACGAAAGCGAGCCCTCCTCATAGCAGTGGCCCACCAGCGCCCGGCCGCCTCGCAGGCCAACATATGTGGCCAGCTGTTCACAAAGAGCGGTCTTGCCGATGCCCGGCTCACCCACTACCATGGTCAGTGAGCCCTGGCCCGATGTCGCAGCATCAAAGGCCGACTGGAGCTGACGTAACTCCGCTTCCCTGCCTACGAATACCCGCCGGTAGAGGGGATTCTCCCCCAGCGCCTTTGACTGTTCGGTGGAGAGCTCTTCCGCTTTGCCTGCTTCAATAGCTTCCAGTATCTTCAAAACTTCGGTAGCTGAGGCAGGGCGTTTCTGCGGGTCCTTCTCCAGCAGCCTCATTATGAGTGCCGCCAATGCCGGAGGCAGGTCGGGTCGGTGCCAGTTTGGTGACACCGGCGGCGTATTGATGTGCTGTCCGATAACCGCTACCACGTCATCACCCGTGAAGGGCGGCCTCCCCGTCACCATCTCGTAGAGCATTGCCCCGAGTGAATAAAGGTCAGCTTTGGCCGTGATATCACCGCCCATGGCCTGCTCCGGCGGCATGTAGTAATACGTGCCCACCATCATGCCCTCGTTTGTGAGACGAGACAGGTCTACCGCCAGTGCCAGGCCGAAATCGCCCACCTTGGCCGTGCCATCCCCACTCAGCCAGACATTGCCAGGCTTGATATCCCTGTGGATGACGCCTTTGGTGTGGGCATACTCCAGGCCCCGGCAGACGGCCTTGGCAATACCAACTGCCTGCTTGATGGGCAGGCGGTGCTCCGGGGCTTTCTCAATCAAGCCTTCGACATCACCACCAGGCATGACAGGGATAACGATGTAGGGCTGTCCTTCATGCTCCCCCATATCGTAGATAGCAATGATATTGGGATGGTCGCCAAGCCGGCCCATGACCTGGGCTTCCCGGCTGACCCGCAGGCGAGTGACATCGTCCAGTTTCTCTATATTTATCAGAGCAAAGGCCACATCCCGATCCAGTACCTTATCATGGACAAGATAGACCTTCTTCTTGCCCCCCTCCCCGAGAAACCTCTTGACCTGATAACGGCCATTGACAAAGGAGGTAGGCATGGGAGAAGGGGAGGGCGTTTCAGGTGTTGGCTCAAATAGAGAACGGCCACATTTGTCACAGAAGGCACTATCAGGACTATTCGGATGTTGACAGTTTCGGCAGACAAGCTCAGCCCGAAGAAATTGACCGCATTTCTTGCAGTATTGAGCGTCGTCACGATTGTTAGCCCGACATTTCGGGCACTTCATCAAGAATGCCCTCCTCGCAAGCTGCAGTCTATGACCGCTAGGCAGGAATGTCAAGCCTTGGGAGATTATACTTCATGATGAATTGTACAGTTGCTTATCTCGGTCAATGCCAAACGAGTAACTAAATAGAATGGCTTTCTGTGCAACAACATTACAATGTCCGGTGCAGTTAATCTACTGTAGGAACAAATTCACTCAACCACTATGTACTTGCCTTCCCCTGCCCCTAGTCCATGCTTTAGTGCAGTGGTAATTTGTGATAGTTCCCAGGGATTGGCAGGGATTCTATTAGAGGCCCGGTACTCTAAGAGCACCCTCATTGCCTCGACATCGATAGCAATAAGGTCACCAGAAGCAAGCACTAATCTTGGCTCGACCAATTGGCCCTTATTCGGTCCGCCAGATACGAAGGCTTTCCTGCCATCCATGACGATCAGATCAGGCTGCCAACAAAGACTTATTTCAGCCACCTTCTCCTGTAAATGACTTAAATGAAAATTACGCCGTTGTCCAGGAGCAACAAAGCCGAAGGCAAGTTTAATTGCACCAGAAAATGCACCACCGAGGCTGTGAGTTTTCATGCATGGCAGATAAACCATCTTATCGGCTTCATAAGCGGAGCGAGGCATTATAACTTTGCTTAAATGATCTCCATTGATCCTGATCTGTACCCAATCATTAGGCCTATCTTCAAAGGCAATAAGTTCAACACCCAGCTTTCGAGCTAACTCAGGGACACCGTGTTGATTGAAGACTTTTCTAGTTGGCCGCCAAACGGCACCAGAGCTCTCACCAATGGTGACTTCAGCCCCAGCTTCGAGGATAAGCTCAATCACGACTTGAAGAAAGGCCAGGTCAGTAGCTGCTGGAAACAGGTCCGGGCTGTTGAAATTCGGTTTCACAAAAACTCGGTCACCCCTGCTAATGGTCAGCTGTAAATTGCCCATTAATGCCATGGCTTGGTTAATAGCTAGGCGAATATCCCCTTGGGCTTTTACTTTGGCTACGACTGGCTGGTTATTCCTAAGCCACGGATTATTCCTTCGTGGCTTTGGTTCTACACATGGAATACCCCGTGGTATCCTGTCGCCTAGAAAGTGATAGACTCCAACAACTCTGTCAAAGAGAACAGTCATATGACATCCAAAGCAAAGTCAGATATTCCATAATCTTCGGACCCTCTGCCGAATTCATGATGCAGCACCTACTAACCTTCCGTGCAGCCTTTTATAGATCCAGTTTTGTTATTCCTATTTCCCCTCTGTGGCCTTACCTCTTCCATAAACTGCCGCAAATTTCATACGATGATATGGAGATAGAAGTACAGCGCCTGGATTATTACCGGTGACCATGTCCTTAGCTACGACATAGGTTACTGGAGCTTTGGAACGCTTGATGAAAATAGTGTCATGTCCTACGCACAAACCATATATGAAGTTCAGCTCAGTACCTTCTCGGTTCATAATCTCCGCCTGGGCTATGGGATTGCAGCTGATGCCCAGTCGGTTTACCCATTCGTCAGGTATCCCCGTCTCCTGAGGTTTCAGCCCGCCTACCATACAGGCTACAGAGACAACCTGGAAACCAGCTCTATCCAGGAAGCGGGCAAATTCTCTGCCCTCACGGATTAGGCCCACACATACAGCTAATCCTACTTTTTTGGCGCCCAGTTCCCTGGCGAACTCGATGCACTGCTGCACCCGAGACCAATCATAGCCCCCTCTTTTGAGCACTTTGGCTGCAGCCAAATGGAATCTCCTATCGTCGGGCTCAAGATATTGCTGTTTACTCTCTTCGACCAGGTCCATGAATCTCTGTGCCTGGCAATATTCAGGAATTCCCTGTGGATACCGCATCAAACACTCATTGTCTTTGCACTGGTGACACTGGATTGTCTTAGCTCTTTCGGCCATT
>JAOUFZ010000123.1 GCA_029857995.1 Dehalococcoidia bacterium | reverse complement strand
GCACCCGGTCAGGTAACCTCTTCATCTGAATGGCGTCTTTTATCCTGGTTATTCTCTCCCTGTAAGTTTTCTCAGCCTGAGGACTTTGGAATTTAAGGTCATTCCCCTGAGGGTCTTTTGGCGATATCCACCTGGCAAACAGCTCCTCCTGCTTTTCATCCGAGGACATCTCTTCCCATTTCTTTTCCATTTTTATTACCTCCGCATTATCTGACGATTATTACTTGGCGCCGACCCATTTCTTGGCCAGGCTGACTCCCGCCATAGCATCCTTGCCATAGGCATCAGCACCAGTATATTTTCTGACCTCTTCGGTAATCTGGCCCCCGCCAATCATGATATTTACCTTGTCTCTCAGACCGGCGGCTTTCATGGCATCTACAGTCTGTTTCATGGAATCAAAAGCCAGCGTTAAAAAGCCACTTAAGCCAACAATAGGGGCGCCGGTTTCCTTTATCTTCTCCACAAACTTTTGCGCCGGGACGTCCACGCCGAGGTCGTGTACCTCGAAGCCATTGACATCGAGCATAAAGACGACGATGTCCTTGCCGATGTCATGTATATCCCCGGCGACGGTGCCGAAAACAACCTTGCCCACGCGCTTGATTTCCCCTGCTTTGCTCAGCTTGGGCCTGACCATCTCGGTTACGGCTCTCAGTATCTCGCCGGAGTACACAAGATCAGGTATGAAGTACTCGCTGCTGGCAAAGCGCTGGCCCACGATTTCCATGCCTTTCCTGGCGTCGTCCAGAATTTTGAGCGGGTCTTCCTTGGCGTTCAACCTATTCTCAACAATCTTGATAACCTCTTGTTCCTTCAAATCAGCTAACGTGTTAACTAGGTCTTTAGCCATCTTTCTTTCCCTCCTTGACCTGTATTAGACTATATAGTCCGCTAGCGCAAATGCTATTTGAAAACTAATTATAACAACGGTACAGGAATTTCTCTACCTATTGGTCGTAAACTGACGCAGATTGACAGGAAGCCGTTTATTAATGATACAATGCGGGCAACTTGAAGTGGAAAGGGAGGCAGGATAATTATGGGCAAGCTCACAAAGACCAAGAACGAGATTATCCAGAAATCCAATGAACTGGCTATAGAGTATGAAGCAAAATACAAGGGCTGCGGCCAGTGTACATTTTTGGCAATAATTGATGCCCTGAGATGGGGTGGCCTGGAAATTATCCCGAAGGATATGGAAGACAGGCTTTTTTCCGGGATATGTGTTCTCACTGGGGGTGTTGGCTTGAGTGGAGATGGTACCTGTGCCGCTGTAGCCAGCGGTGCTCTGGCAATCGGCCTGGCTTTGGGAATTCAACGGGAGACCTTCAATGAGGCACGTTTCCGCGAGAATTGTGCTACCGTTCGCAATACTCTTCTGAGTAGGTATTACGAGAAATATAATTCCCTACTCTGTAAGGATGTCCAGAGGAAGTTTTTTGGAAAAGCGTGGGACTTAGCACGCGGTGACATGGGTGCAGAATTTCTGGGAATCACAAAAGGCTGTGTTATTATGGAAACGGCTATGGCGACGACCGAGATTATCCTGGATGAATTTGAAAAAGGGAATGTCAAAGGTTATGTGGGTAGCCCGGAAGTCAAAGCTTGAGTTCTTCAGTCCTCAGACTATAGAATATTTTGAATTGTGAAACTGTCTACTGAACGGTTAAAAGGAGGGAGATATGTCAGGAGTATTAAAGGACAAAGTAGCCATCATAACCGGAGCCAGTCGCGGTATGGGGAAAACCTTCGCCTTGAAGTTCGCTGAAGAAGGGGCCAAATTGCTATTAACTACTACCAGTCTGGAAAGGGCTCAGGGCACGGTTAACGAGGTAAAGGCCAAAGGCGGGGAAGTGGAGGTCATGGAGGCTGATATCTCGCACGAAGATGCCGGTAACAAGATAGCCGAAAAGGTCATGCAGCAGTATGGCAGAGTCGATATTTTGGTAAATAATGCTGCTATATGGTATGGAGTCAATGCCCAGCCCTGGGATGCCTGGACGGTGAAGGAGTGGGACCAGATGTTTGTGGTGAATGTAAGAGGAACATGGGTGGTCTGTAAGGCCATAGCTCCCCTGATGGTAAAGCAGAAAAAAGGTAAGATTATCAACATTGCGTCTAATGTTGCCAGAGTTCCCGCAGCCCAACTCTTTTTGCCATATGCCTGTACCAAAGGAGCCGTCTACATACTAACTCACGCCCTGGCCAGGGCTCTGGGCCCCTCCGGTATCAACGTCAACGCTGTTGCCCCGGGATACGTGGGTACTGAAGCTAGTCTAGCCCAGCCAGATAGCGACAAGGTATTCGAGATTGCCACCGGGGAACAATCAATTCATCAACGTTTAAAGCCAACCGACCCGGCAGGGGCAGTCCTGTTTTTGGCCTCGGCTGCCTCGGATATGATATCGGGGCAGATTATCTATGTCGATGGCGGAACAGTGATGATATAGGCAAAAGAAGCGCCGGTCTGTTCTAGTTCAGATGCTCACTGCTGCCGTATGGGTTTGTGGCGCGGGTTGTCCCGGCTAAGGCCAGAGTTCCTGAGCTACGTCTGCCAGCCCTAGTTCCAGCAATTTCTTTCTACTGGGCTTGGCCGTCTTGAGGTCCCAATCCATGGCCGTTAGGTACTCCTTGATCATGATATCCTCATCAATGGTCACCCCGGCTAGAGGTCCTGCTTTTAGTGGTGGTCTGCCCAGAACCCTGTCGGAGACTTTGAATTTCAGCGGGTTCAACCCTTCTCGAATATTGAAAGCCTGCCGGATATTGGCAATTCTCTCTCCTGTCTTCAGTAGTTCTTCATTAGTCACATCCCAGCCGGTGACCGCCCTCATAAAATCAGCAATAGGGTCAACATTGGGAAAAGCCCAGTACACGAACAGGCACGTCCCGGTACAAACCACGACCTGGTGGAAACTGCTGCCTATCTTCCGTGCTTCTCCTCTGCCGGAAAAGGACTTCAGGTCGAATTTGGGCAGCAATCCTGCGGGATGATAGGGGGCGTCTGACAGCTCCGAGCCCACAAAATGACGGCCCGGAGTGGGGTCCATCCTGTAGCTAGTGGCAAGGTAAAAAGCATGCTTTGGGTCATGTGCCGGAAGCTCCTGCCCCCCAACATGTACGGCATACTTGTCGGCACCCTTGCCAATCTTCTCCGCTGCCACCTTCACTCCATCGGCTAACACATCACCAAAACCTTCCCTTTTGGCCAATTTCTCGGTCATGGCTACGATGGCTTTATGGTTGCCCCAGGTCATTTCGATACCGTCGGTGTCTTTCTTGGTGATAAGCCCCTTCTCATAACATTCAATGGCCAGAGCAATACCTGCCCCGGCGGAGATGGTGTCAATTCCATAGCGGTCGCAGATGTCGGCTGCCTTGATTATCGATTCCAGGTTGTTGTTGAGACAGTTGGTGCCAAACATGGCAGTCGTCTCATATTCCGGTCTTCGTGAACCCGCTTCGTATTTATACTCTCCGGTTCCCGCCTTCATGTACCCTCCACATCCGATAGGGCACATATAACAGGCAAATTTTTTCGTCATGCGGGCAATCACAGCCTCTTTTGCTATAGGTTTAAAATCTGGAAAGTCAATAACCCCTACTCCCGCCCAGTTCTTGACCGGCGAATCACCACTCAGAACGCCGATATCAACCAGGAAAGGCGTGCCAAACGGCTTTAACCAGGCAATATGCCCACCCAGTTCAGCCGCGCATTTCTTTCTCAGTTCCTTGGTTCTTTCTTCATCGGCAACAGGAACTTTCATGTTGCCCTTCACCACCACTGCCTTAAGCTTCTTGGAGCCCATCACGGCACCCAGGCCGGAACGAGCTGCAGTTCGGGTCCTGTTAAACACTGCCGCGATGTGAGAGAGTTTCTCACCTGATGGCCCGATGCAAGCTACCTCCACATCCTTGCCCAGTTCCGATTTCAGTATCTCTTCGGTCTGACGAGTGTCCTTACCCCATATATGGGCGGCATCCCTTAACTCAGCTCTGCTATTATTGATAAAGAGATAGACCGGCTTTGCCGATATACCGGTAAAGAACAAGGCATCGTAGCCGGCGAATTTCATAAAAGCACCGAAATAACCACCGGAATTGGCATCACCCCAGCCCCCGGTCAACGGTGATTTTCCTACCACGGTGAATCTTGTCCCCGAAAGCGCCGAGGTGCCGGTAAAAGGGCCGCTAAGGATGCCGAGGGTATTATCCGGTCCCAGCGGGTCAACACCAGCCTTTTGTCCGCTGAACAGGATTCGGGCGCCAATGCCGTAGCCTCCAATGAACTGGCGGCAAAGCTTTTCGTCGAGTGCCTCATCCCTTAGCTTGTGTTTGGAAAGGTCCACAAACAAGATTTTTCCCATATAACCTCGTGCCATACCTTACCTCCTTTTTTCGAACAGCCTATCTTAAAACCGTAGATCCCGAGCACCAAATGCTAAACAAACCCAAATGTCAAAATCCAAATGCTTGAATGCCAAAACTACTTCTTTTTGTCATTGGGGTTTCGAGCTTGATTTGGCATTTGGGCTTCGTCATTTGACATTGTTCAGAGGCGGGCATATCACACCAGTTAAGCTATATCCCTAGATAGGCTGTCTTTATCTGTTCATTTTGCAGAAGGTCTTTACTTGTCCCCTCCAAGACAATCTGCCCATTTTCTATCACGTATGCCCGGTCAGCTACTTCAAGAGTATTCCGGACATTTTGCTCAACCAGCAAGATAGTGATTCCCTGCTCACGCAGCCGCTTTACGACCTCCAGA
>JAOUFZ010000009.1 GCA_029857995.1 Dehalococcoidia bacterium | reverse complement strand
TCCCAAAGCCAGCAAAGGCTTGGTGATTTTTATTGGAGAAGAGCAGCCGGCGTTCAAAGGGTACGAGCTCGTTAACTGTGTTCTGGACGTGGCGCAAAGGTTTAGAGTGTCAAGGGTATATAGTTGTGCCGCTGCGGTAACACGTATCCACCATAGTGAAGAGATGAAGGTCTGGGGAGCGGCTACAGATCCCAACTTGGTTGACGAGCTAAGCAAGCACAGCGTCATTCTTAGAGGTAACCTGCGCATCGCTGGTTTGAACGGATTAATACTGGGAATGGCTAAAGAGAGGGGGATGGAAGGGATTTGCTTACTGGGCGAAGTGCCATCCTATGCCACGCAAATAGCAAATCCCAAAGCCTCCTTGGCTGTGCTTGGTATCCTGACCAAAATGTTAGGAATTACACTTGACCTGGCTGAACTTGGCCATCTGGCTGAGCGAGTGGATGAAGAGATGGATAGGATAGCAAAGAGAGTTACGGCTGAATTTATTGACCAATTCACCGAGCCCATCTGGGAGCAGGATGAGGAAGAAGAGTGAATAGTCGAGGAATCCCGGTCTGAGAAGAGCCCACATTGACCGACGAAGGTAGATATGCTACCATCGAATCAAAACCGCCCACGAAAAGTCGCGAGACTTTTTTGGGGTTAAATTAGATGTCAGCTTTAGCTGGACTTTATGAGGAAATTAGAGCTTGTCGGGAGTGTGAGCTAGCTAAATATCGCACTAAAGTGGTACCTGGTGAGGGAGCGGAAGACGCGGACCTACTTTTTATCGGTGAAGCTCCAGGCTGGCATGAAGACCAGCAGGGGCGCCCTTTCGTCGGACCAGCAGGGCAATTTCTGGACCAACTCTTAGCCTCAATTGGTTTGCGGCGGGAAGAAGTCTATATCGCTAATGTGATTAAGTGCCGTCCGCCCCAAAACCGTGAGCCCCTACCGGTCGAGATAGAAAGTTGTCGCAGATGGCTTGACCGTCAAATAGAGATAGTTCAGCCCCAAATGATTATTACTTTGGGACGTCATTCTCTAGCACGATATTTCCCCAATGACAGCATAGGAAAGGTTCATGGAAAGCCGCGCAGGTTGGGAGACGTTATTTACTACCCTATGTATCATCCGGCAGCAGCTCTCCACCAAGGCTCTCTACGACGGACCATCGAGACGGATATGCTTAAGATTCCGCAGATATTAGCTCGAGGCAAAGACCTGCCTCAAGACGCAGTTGAATCACACCAATTAAGCTTGTTTTAGGACCATGTCCTGAATGGAAAGGAAAACCATGCCAACACATAAATTAAGAGTCATCCCTCTAGGCGGATTGGGTGAAATTGGTAAGAACATGATGGCACTGGAATATGGCAATGACATCGTTGTCATTGATGCCGGACTTATGTTCCCCAGCGAGGAAATGTTGGGAGTCGATTTGCTTATTCCAGATATTAGCTATCTTCTGGCGAGACAGAAGGATTTAAGGGGGATAGTGATTACTCATGGGCACGAAGACCACATTGGGGCGCTACCTTACATTTTATCTCGCATCGCCCCTCCCATCTATGCTACCAAGTTCACACGCGAGCTGATTCTCGTGGAACTCAAGCAGAGAGGGGTGAAAACTGGCGCAAAATTGAATTTAGTTAGGCCGGGGAGCAGGATTACACTGGGTAAGTTCACCATAGAATTTTTCTCTGTTTGCCATAGTATTCCTGATTCTGTGGGGCTGATAATTCACACTCCCCTGGGAATTGTAGTTCACAGTGGTGATTTTAAGATTGATTATACGCCGGTCATTAGCGAGGCTACTAACTTTAGCCAATTAGCTTCGCTAGGGGCAAAGGGTGTTTTGCTTCTTCTTTCTGACTCCACCTATGCCGAGCTCCCTGGATATACTCCTTCTGAGATGGTGGTTAGTGATACTTTGGATCGGATTATAAGCGAGGCAAAGGGGAGGGTAATCGTAACTACATTTGCCTCTCTTGTATCTCGCGAGCAGCAAGTATTTGATGTTGCCGTTAAACATGGTCGCCGTGTATTTATCGTCGGGCGGAGCATGAAGGAGATAGTGAGCATGGCATTGAAAACGGGTTATCTTACTGCTCCCCCCGGCATTATTTGTCGCTTGGACGAACTTAAGACCTTGCCTCACAATCGAGTTATCGTGTTGAGCACAGGAAGTCAAGGTGAGCCCACCTCTGCCTTGGTGCGCATGGCTAATCGTGACCCCAGTAGTCGAGTTCAGATAATCCCTGGCGACACCGTGGTGATTTCAGCAACTCCTATTCCCGGCAATGAGGCATTGGTTAGCAAGACTACGGACAGCCTTTTCCGTCAAGGTGCCAATGTAATTTATGACAAGCTGGCTCAAGTTCATGTCCACGGGCATGGTAGTCAAGAGGAGTTGAAGCTTTTGCTTAATTTGGTTAAGCCTAAATTCTTTGTTCCTGTTCATGGTGAGTATCGCCATCTAAGCTTGCATGCCAGCTTAGCTCGGAGTATGGGTATACCCAAAGATAACATTTTTGTCCTTGATAACGGGGATATTCTTGAACTCGGGCAAGATTCAGGAAAGGTGGTTGCCAGAACCCATGTCGGAGTTATCTATGTAAGCGGCCTGATAACAGGCGAACTGGATAACGCCGTGCTTCGGGATCGCAAATTACTTTCGCGAGACGGCGTTGTTGTGGTGACCATTGCTGTTGATGCTGAAAATGCTACGCTAGCTGAAAAGCCACGCATTATAACGCGAGGCCTTATTGACACAGGAGGGGAACGGAAACTGATTGAGAAAGGCCGGGATGTGGTGCTAGCTGCTTTAGACCATGACAAAAGACGCTTAAGCGAACCAAGCTTCGTTGATGCCAGAGTAAAGGATTCCCTGACCAGGTTCTTTCATGAACAAATTCATCGTCGTCCTGTCATCATTACTGTGGTTGTGGAGGTAGGTAAAACTCAGAGGGAACCGACAAGCTAGAGGCATAACTCCGTGTCTAAGGCAAGAAGCGGGTCCAAGTCGGGGCGGAAGGCAAAAGAAAGCCGGCCAGCAGGGAAGCGATTCTTCGCCTTCATCGCTGCACCGGTGGTACGAAGGCTTATCTTAATTGTCGTAATAGTGGTCTTGCTGTATGTGTTATGGGACCGCATGCTCGCATTGTTTGGCTATGGATTGATAATAATAGCCATTGCTTTGGGCTTACTATTCTCGATGGCATGGCGGTGGCAGTTCTCTGTTGTGAAGCGGAGGTGGAATTGGATTCTGGGGGGCATCAGCCTGGCTTTGGCTGTCTGGGGAATCCTTGCTTTCTTCCCGGGGAAAGATATTTTGAAAGATGCCACACTGGGAGGCAGTATTGGGCAGAGCATAATAATGCATTCTCCCGATGAAGCTGGAGGACTTCTAGTAGCTGGGCTTGTGCTGCTGGGCATTATTTTTATCATTCCTGGGAAGTGTTGGAGCGCTGCCAAGGATGGCTGGCGTCTTCTGACCAAAGCTTTTCGACGCGCTTCTAATTTCATCTTCCGCAAGCAAGCTCCTGCTACAGCTACTGCTCTCGAAGCCACTTCCACTGAAGTGGGTGTAGTTGATGAAGCGGAGGCAACGAGCACTCAACGCCGTGAGCGCTCGGCTCCTCCTATGTGGAAATCGGAACACGAACCAATTCTCACCCCCGGAGGATGGCATCTTCCGCCGATTGATATCATGGATAAGCCAGCCGAGGTGAAACTGGACAAGGACGCCATTGACCAGCGAGCCCGGTTGATTGAGGAAGCTCTGGTGAGCTACGGTGTAGAAGCCAAGGTTGTGCAGATAAACATAGGTCCTACCGTGACACAGTTTGGTGTTGAGCCTGGCTGGGACAAGAAATATAGAGAGGTAAGAGAAAAAGGGAAGAATGGTAGCTACGAAACGAAGGTGGAAGAGGTGTCCAGAATCAGGGTAAGGGTAGACAGAATTACCTCTTTGGCCAATGATTTAGCTTTAGCCCTGGCTGCACCGAGCATAAGGATTGAAGCTCCCGTGCCCGGGGCACCGGTGGTGGGCATCGAGGTTCCTAACACTGTGTTTGGCTCAGTTGCCCTGCGCGGTGCGATAGAGAGCGCTGCTTTTCAGAAGATCAAAGCCCGCTCTAAGCTAGCTATTGCTCTGGGTAAAGGTGCTGGTGGTGAGGCAGTAGCAGCCGACCTGACCAGGATGCCACATCTGCTTATCGCCGGAGCTACTGGTAGTGGCAAAACTGTTTGCCTCAATTCGGTTATTTGTTGCTTGCTTTTGCATAATAGTCCCGACGATGTTCGGTTCATCATGATTGACCCCAAGAGAGTGGAGTTGGTGACTTTCAATGGGGTGCCCCAGCTGCTTGCCCCTGTGATTGTGGATACTGATAAGGCGATAAGAGCTTTGAGATGGCTTAATCAGGAGATGGATAGTCGATATCGTCAGTTTGCTAAGGCAGGAGCACGCAATATCGAGGGTTATAACAAGGACCGCGCACCTGGAGAAGCGCTGCCATATTTAGTGCTCCTCATTGACGAACTGGCTGATTTAATGATGACAGCTTCCGATGAGGTGGAACATACGCTTTGTCGCTTAGCTCAATTAGCCAGGGCTACAGGCATTCATCTCGTTGTAGCCACACAACGCCCTTCAGTAGATGTGGTTACGGGGCTTATTAAAGCTAACTTCCCCACCCGCATTAGCTTCGCTGTTACTTCTCAGGTGGATTCCCGGACTATACTTGACATGGTAGGTGCTGAGAAATTGCTGGGTAGAGGGGATATGCTCTACATGCCTACTGAAGCTAGCAAGCCTAAACGTCTTCAAGGAAGCTTTGTTTCCGATGCTGAGATTGAGAGGATGGTTTATTTCTGGGGGAACCAGCAGCAGATTAAGGTGAGCTCTGTTGACTTCGATGAGGTGGCTGAGCGCCTCTTAGGTGCCCAGATAGCTGCTCCTCCCGACCCTCTTCTGGAGGAAGCAAAGCGCCTAGCACAAGAATATAAACATGTCTCCACCTCTTTCCTACAGCGCCGTCTTCGTATTGGTTATCCCAGAGCTGCCCGCCTTATGGATGACTTGCAGCAGGCAGGTTTGGCGCAGGAGCCTCCGGCCGAACGAGAGAACTGAGCTGGACTAGTAAATCCCGAACAATCCCGACAAGTCGGGACACAGTCCTAAACCCTAAACAAATCCGGAAATCCAAATTTGAATACTAAGACTCATTTTAGTCATTCACATATGATCTTCATCTTCGTTCCCTGGCAATCATCGAAGTCACCAGACTCGTCAACACACCCTCCCTAATTCCGCCATATGTCCCCCGTAGCTTCAACGACCCAAACAATGGGGTCAACCAGGAGCTCCCTGACAAGGGTCCTCAAGAGGTCACTTCTTACTATGAAATTCGCGACCGGAGGGCTAAGTTGGTAGTACAGGGTAACAAATTGGGAACCTACGGCGCTTTCCAGCAATACCACATCCCGGAACTCTCGCAACACATCGATCTGTTCAGCAGTCGGAGTTCCGTAGGCTGCGGTAGCAACAAAGCAAAATAGATCATAAAAATCTATGCTGGCCCCTGGGGCGGTGGTAAATGGCTGGGTCGCACCTTCAATCACGGTGCCGTCATACCTGAGCTGGGCCTCATACTCATAGTTCGTCTTCGAAGCGAGCCCTGTGAGCTTCTCAGTACGTGTGCCGTCTCCTGCTACGGACACCCAACTAGTATAAAACGAGGCCTGGTCAGCGGCCCTCTTGCAGGCAAAACGCACTTCCACTGAGCTGAGGTCCCCTGCACTGTAGCTCATGTTCACAACGGCTGAGTAGGAAGTGATGTTAGTGGCCGCTTTTGTGGTCACGGTGGGTACCTCGGACGTGACAAAAGTAAGTGTATTACCCTCAATCGGAGTTTCCTCATACTCAAGCTGGGCTTTGAAGTGATACTCGATGTCGGAGTCAAGCTCAGTAAGCGTCTGGGCGTGGGTGCCATCTACTGTTTTAGACACCCAGTCAGTATAAGACCACTCCGTGCCGGCAGACTTCTTATAGGCGAACCGTACTTGCGCGGGGCCGTAGCAGCTCCCCACAGTGTAGTTCAGATTCAGGGTGGCGGAGTACACACGGACCTCGGTGGCGGGTTGTGTGGTAACCGTCGGAACAACCACCCAGGGCGTGAAAACAACTTTATCACTGACATCGTCGCCCTCGCCGTCGGGGTTAGCTGTCGGGTGGTGTGGCCCGCTGGCATGGCCCCACCAGTTGCAGGTGGCGTTAAGAGTGCCGGTGGCACCATTATAGACGCCGAAGACATCGTTGCCAGAGATGTTATTGTCGTTGGCGTGGCTGTTAGCAGCGTCAACCAGCGCTCCATTCAGGCGTATGCCATAGTCCCACCCCGAGACAGTGTTGTTAGTGATAGTGGCGGCTATACTGCCGTCTGCGCCTTCGACTCCAATGCTGATGCCGTCGGCATCTGTTACCCCACCACCTGCGAGGTGATTACCCTCAATCGTAACCTCAAGGCTCGCGCCAGAATCATATGTGTTAGCACCAATCGCCGCATTCTCATAACTGCCCGTGTCCCTTATGCCGCTCACCGTATTGGCCACAAACAAGGCCGTCCAGTCGTCGGCAGCATCGGGCTCGGCATATATGCCAATCAGCCCCACCGTTCCTCCATTCACTATGTTGCCGGCGGCCGAAGCGTTGGCGTTATTAAAGATGATGCCTACTTGACAGTTGGTTATCGTGTTATTATTAGCTGTAGCGCTCTTGCCCGTCGGTGAGACGTAATGGTAGAAAATGATTCCCGCCGCCCACGATGTTTTCGGCTGGTATACGAGGTTGCTAATCGCGTTGTAGTTCACCATTGCTACGACGTCCCTGCCGACATTAACGCCATTCTGCACTTCATCGGTGATAGGCCCGCGCCCGGTAATTGTGTTGTGATTGATGTTGGCAGTAAGCTTGTTCCCCATTACCTCTATGCCGTTTGCATCAACGTTGGTAATTCTGGAACCCGTTATTTCCACGGACACAGCATTGGTGGCCGCTGACAGGTAGATGCCGTAAGCCCTGTCCGAACTACTCCAGGCACCAGTTCCAGCAACCGTGACCGTGTCGATTAACCCGCCGGTCTCACGGTAGAAGATTCCGGCAAGGTAATCCGCTCCCGACGGCTTGGTGGTAACAAGGCTTTCGTCAACTTTAAGATTCCTTATGGTTACGCTGCTCCCGCCGGGAACATTAGCTACGATAATACCAGCGATATTCTCGGTACCGCCAGACCAGAACAGGCCAGTGAACGCTTGGGTGAGATTGGCGGCAGAAGGCTTTACAACAGTGGTGACGCCGGCACCCTGGAGCGTTAGCCTTTTGTTTATGACTACCTGCTCACCATATGTCCCGGCTGCTACGTGCACAGTACCCCCACCGGCGACAGCAGTGACACCGTCCTGGATTACGGCAAAGCGAGTTACGTTCCAGCCAGGTGTACCGGAATTGAAGTCATCATCTACCCAGACCTCACTGGGCGGCTGGGCCATCACAGACGAGCCTGTGGTCAGCGCCAAGCCCAGCACCAGGACGGCGGCAAGTAACAAACTAAATGTCTTTTTCATTCTACTCTCGGCACTTTCGTCCCTTAATCCCCCAGCAACACAGAGGCTAAAGCTCAGGGAAAATATCTCGTGGTGCCTTCTACTCAGTATTTAGTATACTGGCTGAGAGGGCTTTTGTCTAAGATCTGTGCTGGCCGACCAGATGGGTAACACTGGCCCGCATATTCTAGCGAGTGGTTTTTGAATATACTCTACGGGGGCAAGATCACAAGGAGATTGGTGTGGACAGCTGAAATCATAGTCAACAAACGGTTCCGTTAGCCGGGATTGAGCTCTTCAGGGTCTAAAGGTAGGCTGAAGCTGTAAAGCCATTTGTACCCTAAGGTCCTATTGAACCGCTCTATATCAAGGTTATCCTTGGAGGTTTTGACTCTGAAGAAGTACCTCTGCGTACTTAATTTGGGGTAACCCTTTCAAATTCCAGGGCGAATTCACTCCCACCATCTGTACGAAAGTCCAAACCCTAGACAAATCTGAAACTGCAAATTTGAATACCAGGACTCATTTTGTTCTAGATTCTGCTCATTGACGTGTGATGTTCATCTTCGTTTCCTGGCAATCATCAGGATCACTGGATTCGGCCGCAGGCTCTCCCTAATTCCGTCCTGTGTCCGCCCGTGGCTTCAACCATCCAAATGAGGGGGTCAACCAGGAGCTCCTTGATAAGGGTTCTCAAGAGATCACGGCTTGCTATGAAATGCGCTATGGGAGGGCTGAGCTGGTAGTACAAGGCAACAGACCGGGAGCCCGCGGCGCTTTGCAGTAACACCACATCCCGGAACTCTCGCAACACATGGAGCCGTTCGGCAGTCCGAGTTCCGTACGCTGCAGTGCTAAAGAAGCACGGGAATGGGAATGGGGATGGGGATGACCCCTCCTCAAAGTTGGCAGCAATTGAGTAGTCGCCCTGCATAGTGATAGTGGTGGCGGCGGCAAGGACATCACCAATGGTGCTCACATCGCCAGTCCATTGGACAAATCGGTAGCCAACGTTAGGAGTCGCCAACAGGTCGACCACCGTTCCCTTGCCATAGGTAAAATTGCCCACGCCAGGCCCGATTACCGAGCCTCCTTCCGTGCTGGAGATCCTGAGGGCATATCGTACCAGTGGTGCTGGCGCTGTTAAATTAAGCGTGGTTGTCCAGCCATCATGGAAGTGAAAAGTCTGGTCCGCTTCCTGGCCGTCAACATAGAAATGTATGGTAGCCCCTTCTGTAATATCGTTCTGCACTATCAAGCCGTAGGATCCAGGCGTGATAACCGTGCAACTGCCATATTTGGTCCCATCAACGTGAGCAGTAATTACCGTGCCTATGCCAGCATCCCCACCATCTACCTTCACTGTGCCAGAAAAGGCATGACCCAAACCAGGAGCCTGAGCGAAAACAGAATTACCAGAAGACAAAGCGGACAGCAAAATCAGCAAGCCGAAGGTGGCAAATACTAACTGCTTGAATCTCGCCTTAATCATGCTCGCCTCTGTCAATACGGCTTAACTGCGGAATAGCAAAGCCTCGTCTCAGTTTGGGTCTATGTGTTGGTGTAGCTTCCAGTCTATCACATATGCCACTGGAGTGCTGGTGAAGCCAAACAAGAGCAGGACCAGCCTCCGCGCCATGAACTGGCGGCAGGTCTCGATGGTTCACAACCACCGGGCGCATTGAGTTCGGGCGGGCTTCTTCCATCGTAATCGGCTGGATTTTCCTGTCCTCCGAATCGTGTGTCGAAGCCTCCCTAATTCCGCCACACGTCCCGGGTAGCTTCAACAAGCCAGACAATGGGGTCAACCAGGAGCTCCCTAACCAGAGTCCTCAGGGCCTCATTTCCAGCTATGAAATCCGCTACGGGAGGGCTGAGCCGGTAGTACAGGGCGACAAATCGGCACCCTAATGTGCTTTTCAGCAACACCACATCCCGGAAGTCTCGCAGCACATTTATCTGTTCAGCAGTGGGACTTCCGTAGGCTGCAGTAGCAATAAAACAACCAAAGTAAGCTAATAGATCATTCAGATTCGTGCCGGACCCCGTGCCTGTAGTGAACTGAGAGATATCACCTTCAATCACAGTGTCGCTATACTTAAGCTGAGCTTTGAACTGATACTGCGTCTGCGAAACGAGCCCCGTGAGTACCTCAGTATAGTTGCCATCTGCTGTTCTAGAGACCCACGTACTATAGAACCAGGCCGGATCCGTGGGCCTCTTGCAGGCAAAGCGCACATCCACCGAGCCAAAGTTCCCCCGAGTATAGCTCATGTGCACGCTGGCTGAGTAGGAGGAGATGCTGGTGGCGGCTAACGTGGCAACGGTGGGAATCTCGGGAGGCGGCAACGCCTCCTCGAAGTGGGCGGTGACGGTCAAAGCTTGAGCTGGCATTGTGAAAGTGGTCTGTGCAGCGGTTACACTACCGAATGTGACCGTCGCATCTGCCGTCCAGTTACCAAACGCGTAGCCTGGGTTGGCTACCGCTCTTATCCCGACTGTGGCACCTGCTGCGTAAGCACCTTTGTCAGCCACATCAATCGCATCCCCGCCTCCGACAGGGTCTACTGCCATGGTGAGGTTGTAGGCCACGCCGAAGTGGGCGGTGACAGTTAGAGCTTGAGCCAGCATGGTGAAGGTGGTCTCCTCTGCAGTCGCATCCTGGAAAGTGACTGGCGCATCTGCCGTCCAGTTGACAAATCCGTAGCCCGTTGCAGGTTCTGCTCTTATGCTGACTGTTGCGCCCGCAGCGTAAGCACCTTTAGCAGCTACATCAATCGCGCCGCCGCCCGCGACAGGGTCTGCTGCCATGTCGAGCTCGTAGGTCACGCCGAAATGAGCGGTCACAGTCACCGCTCGGGCCGGCATTGTGAAGGTAGTCTCTGGGGCGGTGGCATCGGCGAATGTGACCGTTGAGTTTGCCGTCCAGTTGACAAAGCCGTAGCCCGGGTTGGCTACCGCTTTTATCCTAACTGTGGCGCCCGCAGCGTAAGGCGAACCACCAGTCTCGTCAGTCGCATTCCCACCCACGACAGGATCTTTGGCCATGGTCAGGGCGTATCTCGGGACAGCCGGGCCCGTCACGGTAAGATTGAGTTCAGTTGTCCAGCCATCGTGGAAGGGAAAAGTCTGGTTGGACTCTTGGCCAGCGACATAGAAATATATGGTAGCTCCTTCGTCAATTTCGCCCTGGACTATCAAAGCATAAGATCCGGCGCTAGTAACTATGCAACTGCCGTATTCCGTTCCGGCGACTTGGGCACTGATTACTGTACCTACAGCGGCATCCCCACCATCTATGTTCACTGTGCCATAAAAGGCTTGGCCCAAACCTTGAGCAACAACAGGACTGGCAGGTAACAAAGCCAATAGCAAAACTAAGAAGCCGAAGGCAGCAACCCTCAGTTTCTTTGAGCTTCCCTTAATCATATTCGCTCTCTTTTAAATAGGCTCGACTGGAACAGGGTTTTGCGCTGTCCCAGTCGAAGCAAAATCTATTGGTTCAGATCCCAGGTCATATCGCTTGCCACTGGTGTGTAAGTGAAGCCAAACAACTTTCCAGACTCACCCATAGCCACCCAGTAGGCTTGGCCAACGAGTACTTCCTTATCGCCCGCTCCAGCTGGCGGAACACTCCATGCCACGTCATTAGGCGGCTTGGGACTTAACACCATGCTGTAGGAGACACCGGAAAGGGCAGTGGCTACAGTCTGTGCCTGAATGCTGGACATTCCGATTAAGTTCCAGCCGGCGGCCAGATCTCTCATCGGGGGCGCTGTTGTGCCGGTTGCCACCAGGATAGGAAGGCTGCCTCTGGTGCGAACTTGGACATAGAAGCCCTCGCCTGGCTTTATCTGGTAATCTGCGCCATATACACTATTATTCAGTATTACAAGAACCCACTGCTGAGTAGCGAGGTCGAAGCGCTGCGCTCTCAGAATGTACAGGTTGCTTGCTGCCGCCAAAGCCAGAAGCTCACTTACTGTATTAGCTGAGCCATCCAGGGTGATAGGCGTGGAGAAGCTGTTCCAGCCACCGGCATAGCTGCCGAGTTGAATCTCTTCCGCTTCATTGTCAAGCACGACGGAGCCTGCAAGGCAGGGGGCATCGTGGGCAAACTGCTCCTGGGGTTTGTAAAGCCACGGGCTGAAATCAACATTGCCCGTCACAGCATTGAGCTGGCCACTGGGATTGCGAGTGTCGTGGTGTGGCCCGATCGCAAGGCCCCACCAGTTGTAGAGGGCGTCAAGCTTCACGCTATCTGTGTTGTTCAAACCCAGCTCGGTGTTGCCAGCAATATTGTTGTAGTTAACACCCACGCCACCGGCGGAGGCGCGTACCAGAACGCCGGTCTCATTATCCTGCACCGTGTTTCTGGTCACGCTGATATTGGTCAGAGTTTGCCCAGTTCTTCCTATCTGGATACCGACCTGAAAGCCCTTTCCGGAGGCTGAGCCCTTCACCGTGTTGCCGACAATTGAAACCGAGTCCTGGGCTACCCCAAAATAGTCTCTTACCAGGATGCCGATGTAGCCACCGGGCAAACCCGGCCCGAGACCAGTAATGATTGTGTTGCCACTGATAACGGTGTCGGAGCATTCTGTGGTTATGGCACGGACGACTTCACCGCCAAACGTGTTATCGGCGATGGTCACGTCTGCTGTGGCGACGCTATAGTTGATGTAGATGCCCTCGTATCCGGCTGTGCTGCCGCTAAAGAGAGGGGTAAGACTATTGTTGTGAATGTTGAGCCCGGATACGTCAACGCCGGGGATAGCATTCTCATGGTAAGTCGTTATAGCCTGCGAGATTTCGTCCAGAGTCATAGCTGCGGTAACTTCGAAGGCGTTTCCGTAAATCTCAACATTGCTGCCGCCGATAACCATACCGCTGGTGTAGTAGCCTGCCTGGTAATCAGGACCAGCTATGGTGAAGCCGCTAATCCGGACTCCATCTGATAGAATGTCAATGTTTGGTTTGGCTAGAGGCCAAGACGCCTCCGGGACGTTTTGCACACCCTTGATGGTGGTAGCATCTTTCCCACTGACGGACATGAGGGCCAGCCCTGCCTTATTGATTAGGAGGTCCTCAACGTATGCGCCGGAGTGGGCCATTAACGTATAGTCTGCGGAAGCAGCTGAAATCGCAGCGGTAATGCTGCTGGTCGTACTATGGAACACAAGTGTGTCTCCGTCGAAAATGATGTCGGTGGGCGTATACTTCTGCCACACATCGACCTGCTTGGTGCCGGCCGCATTGGCCGTGAAACTCCCGTTTGTCGTGCTGTTCCCAGCTGGAGTCTGCGCGGTGACCGGGAAAATCCCCACCGCCTTGACCTTTATCTGCACATCTATCTCGGTGACTGAAATGTACTTGGTCTGGAGGACATCGGCCCCCACACTGAAGCTAATGGTGGTATCAGAGGCATTGGTATCACTGTCCCCCATGAAGCTCGTGCCGGCAATCTCAACCCACATGGTGCCGTCAACATTACCCTTGCCAGGACTGACCGCAGTTACCGCGGGCAAATCGCGGATGGCGTATGTTGCGGACTCCACAGGATTCTGGTCTGCCAGAAGGCTAGTATTGACCTTCAGTTTGTAGTCGCCTGTAGTGGTCGGATTGATGATGCCAGCATCGGTCTTGAAGACCACGGTGACTGTAGCTGGAGCCACAATAGTGACTGGGCTCTTCATGGTCAGTTTCTGGCCAGCGACAGTAATATCACCACTACTAACGTTGTTAGCGTTAATTGTTATGTCGCCGGTAGTATAGTTTCCCGTTCCCGGCACCGTGGTATCCGTGGGGAAATCCACCGTGATACTATCCACCCCCGCTGTCAAGCTGGCAGTTATGCCGAACACGATGGTATACTGCGCCACCTGGCCGGTTCGCACCGGGCTAACTGTAACTTGCGACTGGCTCACGGCTGCCTGTACCGGCATGGTTGTCACCAGGCCAACGCTCAGTACCAGTGCCAGAGCTAATAAAATACTGACTATCTTTCCCATTCTCCTCTCCTTTCATCAGTTCTCTATCGCGTTATCGCCCCTCGACCAGGAGCATCGCTGTTTTTCCATGGCACAATTCTCACTTCCATAAAGCATCACCCCTTTCATGAAACGCAAAAACCGACCCTCTCTAGGGACCGACCTACTTCAGGTCGGTTGCATCATTAATTATACCCGGTGACCACCCCGAGAATCACGCCTCATCTCTCCCCTCAACTCTTCTCCCTCTGCTCTGAGTACCCTTGTCCCTTAGTCACGAGGCAGCACAGACACTGAGGCTCGGGACGGAACACCACATAATGATCTCAGCCCACTACCTAGTATACTAGATGGCAGGACCTTTGTCCAGTCGCTGTCCTCGTTCACTACCTTAGTGACACATCACCTGCTTCACAGGGTGAAGAACCAGGCCTCCTACGAATGAGCTACTATGTTCCCGGAGTCCAAATATCGTATAATAGGTACAAATAAATCCGGCGCGAAAAACCTGTGCGAGTAGGAAGTACCAGAAGGGAAGGTGACATTAATGAGAGTAGCAATCATCGGAGCAAGCGGATTTATCGGCTCATACGTTCGCGATGAAGCACTGGCGCGGGGGCATCAAGTAACTGCGATCCTGCGCCGTCCTGAGAAGATAACTGTGCAGAATCCTCACCTTCATGTTGTGAAAGCGGATATTCTCAAAGACAAGGTAGACGAACTCGTGAAAGGCCATGATGCGGTCATAAGTGCCTACAGTGCGGGCCGGGGCGGTCCTGATATCTACAATGAGCACGTCAGGGGCGCTAGGGCGATTATCAGCGGGGTCAAGAAGTCGGGAATCAAAAGATTGCTGGTTGTTGGTGGGGCTGCAACTCTGGAAGTCGCCCCTGGTGTGCAGCTTATTGATACGATGAGTCCGGAGCAGGTTACGAACGGAATGCTGGCAACCAGGGAAACACTTTGCATGCTAAAAAAAGAGAAAGAACTCGAGTGGACATTCTTGAGCCCAGCAGCCTCAATCGCCCCCGGAGAGCGGACGGGGCGTTACCGGGTGGGGAAAGACCAGCTTCTTAAGAACAAAGAGGGCGACAGCAAAATCTCCACGCAGGACTATGCCGTTGCCATGCTCGATGAACTGGAGAATCCGCAACATATTCGCGAACGATTCACTGTCGCCTACTGAACTCCAGAGGCACCATGCCAATCGGGCTACTACAAATCACGCATTGTGTTCCCGGGACGTTATTCCCCGTGGGACTGGAGGAAAGTGAGCACCATGTTATTGAACAATTCCGGATTTTCTTCCATCAGCATGTGCCCTGCTTCGGGAATGGCGTGAAATTCGGCTGACGGGATTTCATCTCGCCATCGGTCTATGTCTATCCGCTTGACCCAGGTATCGTTTTGGCCCCAGAGAATCAACGCAGGAAACTCGAGGTCTTTTAGGGCAAAAGTGATAGTGTTTTTGGGCATGTCCCTGGTCATGGCGAGCAGCGATTGTGCCCACTGGCCGCTAACCAGTCGATTGTAATAACCATCCACAATCTCTGCTGTCACAATATCCTGCCGATAGTAAGCACTCCTCAGAATCAGGCCGACTCGCTCTTTTGTTCCGTAGCGGGTTAAGAAAACCTCGCCAATTCTCCGGAATGGGGGGAAACTCAGCAAGGCGAAGGGATAGATGGTGCCTTCATCCAGGTTAACGGCGCCGTCCACGCTTATCAGTCCCAGGACTTTTTCGGGGTATAGATGGGCGAAATGGAGCATAACGCTGGTGCCCATGCTATGTCCCACAAAATAGGCCTGGTCGACCTCCAGCCTGGCGAGCACCTCCGCCAGGAGCGCGGCTTGCGCCAGGTGCGAATAGTCTGAGGCAAAATTCTTGTAGGAAAGGCTGAACCCTTTCATATCCAGGCTGACAACCCGGTAGCCCTGACTAGTAAAGAAGGAGGCATTATGGCGCCAGGAGAAGGTCGAACCGCCGAATCCGTGGATGAACACTATGGTCGTCTGCGCTGATTCCGGATTCCGTTCTTCGACATAGATGTTCACGCCGTCAATAACAAGAAACCGGCCGTGCTCGGTGACAAGCTCGTCCGGGGATGTTTTGGTCTGAGGCTCACCAAAGGGTATCAGGTAGGGAACAACGCAAACGAGGAGAAGCAAAGCCAGTACCACGTAGGACAGTATCCGTAATGCGCGATGTCTGCGCCAGAAGCTTCTCATCACTACATTATACTACGTAATACTACGTAGGAAAGCTCATACTATTTGGTGATCACAGTTGCCGATCGGGGCCTAATGGACAGCCATTCGATTTGGGAAAGCATTCCCAGGCAGCAGTGTATGGGTGATTGGACAACACAGAACACGAATTGTCTCTGTCCCGCAGCATAGTGTATGATTTCGTCAATAGTGTGTCAGGGCGCCGGTCACGGCCCGAATTTGTAGTATCACAAGTAGAATCTTGATGTGTAACAGAAACAGACTGTCCAAGGCCGACAGAGGGTTGTTACTTGTTCTGGCAACCGTCCTGGCGATTGCCCTATTCCTGGGCATTCCGGGAAACTTGAGAAGCTACTCGGGCGAAACCGAAGAGCTGTATTTCTGTATGCTCCACACCAACGATATGCATTCTGAGCTCATACCGCATTCACCGGCAGTGGACTACCGCCCCGGAGAAGAAAACCCTGCTACAGGAGGGTTCGCTCGGCTGACTACAGCTGTGGATGGAATCCGGGAGGGAAAAAGGGAGGAAGGTGAACCGGTGCTCCTTCTTGACGCCGGCGATTTCCTGGGCGGTGCTCCTTTTGCCTGGCTGGCCCTCGATGGCTATGCCGCAGAGCTTACCATAATGCAGAAAATGGGATATGACGCCGTGACCATCGGCAACCATGAGTATGATTATGGCCCTGATGTCCTGGCGCAATATCTCTTGCAGGCAGGATACCCCGAGGCCCATGAGGAAACACTTGTACTGGCTTCCAACACAGAGGCGCCATCAGACCATCCGCTGGCTGCCCGGGGTCTGTACAGGAAAACCGGCATGTTTGAGCTGGAAAATGGCCTGAAAGTGGGAGTATTCGGCCTGATAGGTAAAGACGCCATTCTGTCAATGGGTGAAACGGAGGACATGCAGTTCCTGGACCAGCACGAGACAGCCCGCCAGATGGTAGATGAGCTAGGGGAGCAGGGTGCCGATGTCATCGTGGCCCTAAGTCACTCCGGCGTGGATGAAGACCGGGAACTGGCACGAAAGGTCCCGGGGATCGACATAATCGTAGGCGGCCACTGTCATACCGCACTGTTTGAGCCGGTCCTGCAGGGCAGCACCATCATTGTCCAGACTGGTTTCCTGGGGATGTACCTGGGGCAATTGGAACTGGCGTACAACCCCAACACCGGCGAGGTACGGATGCGCAACGAAGAAAACGGCCGCCCCTTTCTTATTCGCATAGACAGCAGCTTTGCCTGCGATCCAGAAATCGATGCCCTGGTTCGGGCATATGCCCTGGCCTTGAATACCTGCATTGAGGAAGTGACCGGCGGCGACTTCGATGATGTCATGAGTACAGTAGCCAGGTCTGATTTTGTCCTATCCAACCTTCCGCCCCTCACTGAAACTGCGCTGGGCAACTTCGTTACCGACGCCATGCGTTTTGTTGCCCAGGACTTTTCCGGCCAGAGAGTCGACGTAGCAGTTCAGGCTAACGGCAACATCCGGAATAGCATCTTCCCTGGCACTCTGGAACACTCTGCAGGAAACATCTCTCTCTACGATATTCTGGAAGCCACAGGTGTGGGACGCGGACTCGACGGCTACCCGGGTTGCCCGATTGCGTCCGTCTATCTCACCGGCGAAGAAGTGCGCCGAATGCTGGAAATAACCATACTGCTGCAGGAATTCATGGGAGATTCCTATTTTCTACAGTTCTCCGGCCTGCGGTACAGCTACAACCCCGCCAACGCAGTGCTGCTGACCGTGCCTTTCGTAGACCTGCCTATTCCCACGACCCGTGTGGTTACCGGGGCCGGGCTTTACACAGGGGATGGGATTCAACCTGTCAACGGCGAAGGGTACATCCCCTTGAAGCGTGGCGACGAGGAGTTCTACCACCTGGTTGGCGACGCCTATCTCCTGCTCTTCCTCCCCCTGGTGACAGACTTGCTGCCTCAGCTGGGGGTAGTCCCCAAAAACGCCGATGGAGAGCCGGTACCGCTCGACAGGATAGACGAACTGATAATACGTCATCCCGATGGAAGAGAGCTCAAAGTGTGGGAAGCGGTGCTGATTTACGCCGCAGCCCAGGCATCTGGAGCGGATGGAGTACCGCAGATTCCCGATTATTATAAGGATATTGCCGGGCGCATCACCAAAGTCTGGACCTTCCCTCTGGCGGGGTGGCTTCTTTTGATACTGGCAGCTGTTGTGGCTGGCATAATATGCCTGGTCCTCCGCAGGAGAAAGCGCAGGATTTCCGGGGATACCATACCAATCAGGCCTGCTACAAACTAGGTATTATTTCCCCAGAATACACCGGGAGCCCTGGCAACCACGCATAATGAAGCCACAGCATGGATACAAAGAAAACCGTTACCAGACCCTGGGTCGCGAGTGCCACCATTGTAAGAGATATGTTCACGATTGAGTTCGTCCTCAAGTGAAGGATGAGGTGTCCCCCGTGCTTGGCAATGAACTCGAGAAAGTGAGATAATACGGCCCAATATCTGAAATAGAAGGAGGTTGGGGCGATGTGCGAATTCTGCCATAAGCATGGAGAGGGCGAGAAATGGTACCTGAACGCGGAGAACTATTCTGAAGATTTATTAAGTGACTTGAAGCGGCGCAAGTTTATTGCCGATTTCTTTTCCCTGGCCGAAGAGAGTCCAGGACTCCTTGAGAGACTTGGGAAACTCCGAGTAATGCCGCGCTTTATCAAAAGCGCAATAGTGACTTACAGGGTAGGCAGGTGGAAGGAGCTACATTACGGGCAGGTCTTGCCCATTGAGGATGTGGAAAGAGTGTTCGGTCTGGTCAGCAATGTAGTACGGCTTCCCTGCTATTGCCGCCACATTAATCTCGGCACTGAACAGCGGTTTTGCTACGGGGTAAGCTTGGCACCACAAGAAGGAGAGATGTTCAAGATAATAAGGGAAATTGACATGGACTATTTGACCGGCCCGGACACTTCCGGCCTGGAAGAGCTGACGAAGGAAGAAGCCCTGGAAAATTTTCGGCAGTATGAAAAAGAAGGCCTCTGCCATACCGTCTGGACGTTTGTGACGCCATTCATCGGGGGGATTTGTAACTGTGACCGCTCTGATTGCGGCGCCATGCAGGCTACCTTAGCGAGGGGCGTTCCTTACATGTTCCGCGCCGAGTACGTGGCCGAGGTAAATCCGGAGCTTTGCAACGGCTGTCGGCAGTGTATGCGTGTCTGCCAGTTCGGGGCTATAGGATACAGCGCGGCCAATAAGAAGATCTTCATTGACCCCCTGCGGTGCTACGGCTGTGGTATCTGTCGCGCCAGCTGTACTAAGGACGCCATCGAGCTTCATGATCGCGCTACCGTCCCTGTGGCGGCTAACCTCTGGTAGTGTTCCAAAGCTATTAATCACGCGCGGGCGGGTCGGCAGGCACAGGCTCCGGGATGGGCTCGGTAACAGGGGCATTATCCCAGATGCCGCTGCGCTTTTGTAGCCGGTACTCGCGGTAAAGCCATAACCCGGCGACAATAGCACCGCCGGCGTCTGAAATCGGAAGAGACAGCCAGACGCCGTTCAGCCCCATGAAGCGCGACAGAATGAGCAGGGCAGGGAGGAGAAAACCCAGCTGACGTGCCAGGGAAAGAAAAATGGCTGTCCACCCCTTGGATAGTCCCTGGAAAGTGATGCTAAACATGATGGCCGGACCAACCAGAATAAGGGCTGCGATGAAAATGCGCATGCCCGGTACGGCAATAGCCAGCAACTCGGGGCTATTATTGAAGATAGCGATTACCTGTGGAGCGAAAATCTCGAGCAACGCAGTAGCAATAGCCAATACCACCACGGAAACGAGCGAGCCGTGTCTGACAGCCGCCCACAGGCGCCCCCAGAGGCGTGCCCCAAAACAGAAGCCAACAATCGGCAAAAGAGCGTGGGCAAGACCGATAATGGGGATAAAGGCGAGGTCGGCAACGCGTAATGCGATTCCCAGGGCCGCCAGTGCCACCGAACCAAAGCCTGCCACAATCTGGTTGAATATTAAGAATATGACGGCTTCCGTAAGGTCCATCAGCATTTCGGGCAGCCCCACACGGTATATCTGAGCTATGATGGACAGGTCAGGCTTGAGGTGATGCAGCTTCAATCGGTAAACAGCTTTGTTCCCCAACAGATAATAGCAACTAATTGCAGCAGCAAGTCCACCTGATATCGTCGTGGCGAGGGCAGCCCCGCCGATACCCATCTCCGGGAAGGGCCCCCAGCCGAAGATCAGGAATGGATCGAGGACAGCGTTGACTACAGCGCCGACAACGATGAAAATCATCGGCTTGATTACATCCCCGGCCGCATGGAAAACGTTACGTGTCATGAGCCGGAAGAGAATAAATGGTACTCCCCAGCCGAAGAAGACCAGGTACTCCGCCGTCATATCGATGATTTGAGGCGAGGCCCCGAGTAGAGCAGCCAATTGTCTGGCAAAGAAAACACTGG
>JAOUFZ010000122.1 GCA_029857995.1 Dehalococcoidia bacterium | reverse complement strand
AACAAATTCCAAATGCCAAAATCCAAATGACAAATGAAATTCGAATGCCTAAATACGAAACTGCCCCTTCCCTATAAGTGTCCCCCTTAAAGTAAGGGGGATTAGGGGGTTATTACCATTATTTTATTTCCATAACTCCCCTACCCCCTCTTATCTTAAGAGGGGGATTCTTGGAGGAATTGCTGAAATCAGGTTGCTCAGGTGGGAAAACCGTTCAGTCCCCTGGGTTTTGGTCATTTGTCATTGTTCGACGAGCTCCTCCTTAACCTTCTTCGCCAAGGCTAATGTTATGCCTTCCGTCCGGCTGAGCTCCTCTAGCGAAGCCCCTTTGATAGCTTCAACTGAGCCAAACTTTCTGAGCAAAGCCTTTTTTCGCTTTGGCCCGATGCCGGGGATGTTGTCTAGAGCGGAAGTAACGAATTCTTTACGGCGTAACTTCTGGTGGTAACTTATGGCGAAGCGATGGGCTTCGTCCCGGGCTCTTTGCAGGATGTGGAGGGCCGGAGAATCTTTGGGTATATATATTGGCCCGGGGTCACCTGGTATGAATACTTCCTCTTTCTCTTTAGCCAGGCTGGCCATAGGGATGGAGTCTAACTCTAATTCTTGCCTCACCTCCAGGGCGGCATTAAGCTGTCCCTTGCCGCCATCAATGAGGACAAGGTCAGGAATGATTCCCCAGGCACCTTCACCTGTGAGGCCCCGTTTGAACCGGCGGCTCAAGGTCTCTTGAATCATGGCATAATCGTTAGCGCCAGTCACACTCTTAATGCGGAAGCGGCGATAATGTGCCGGCTTAGGCCAGCCCTTATCCAGAACAACCATGCTGCCTACAGCTAGCGTACCCTGAATATTTGAGACATCGTAACACTCTATTCTCCGGGGCATTTTGGGTAGATGGAGTCTGTTTTTTAGCTCCTGTAGGCCAGAGCTTATAACCTCTGCCTTCATCTCTTTGAGTTGGGCTAGTTCCAAACCTCTGGCAGCGTTTTCAGCTACTGTTTCCACCAGCTTCTTCTTGGCTCCCCTCTGTGGCACCTGAAGCTCCACCTTACCCCCCCTTTGCTGTCCCAGCCATTGGGAAAGTACTGCTGGCTCGTCCACCGGGTGCTGCAGCAGTATCAGCGATGGGATATATGACGCCGAGGCATAGTATTGTTTCACAAAACTGGTCATTATTTGCCCGGGGGAGTCGCCCTGGGTGCCTTCCATAATGAAATGGTCCTGGCCGATAAGCTTATTATTTCGAATGAAGAAGATCTCGACATAAGCCAGTGTTTCGTTTTGCGCCAGACCAATGATGTCCTTTTCACCCTGTAATGTCGTCGCAATCCTTTGTCCCTCTATGACCTTTTCTATGGCGTCGATCTGGTCGCGCAGTAAGGCTGCCCTCTCAAACTGAAGTTGCTGCGCTGCAGCCTTCATCTTGGCGTTTAATTCGCGGAGAATGAGGTCCTGCTTACCCTGTAAGAACAAGATCACCTGGTTGATTACTTCACGATATTCGTCTTTTTCTACAGCTCCAATGCATGGTCCAAGGCACTGGTGGATGTAGTAATCGAGACAGGGCCGCTTATCTTTACCGTCGATACTCTTGCTGCAACTGCGATAAGGAAAGATTTTCTTTATTAACCTCAGAGTCTTGCGTACTGAGCCAGGACTGGCGAAGGGCCCAAAATACCTGGCTCCGTCCTTCTGGACCCGGCGGGTGATGCAGACACCAGGCCAATCTTCACTTATGTCTATCTTGAGGTATGGGAAAGTCTTGTTGTCTTTAAGGCTTGCATTGTATCTGGGGGTATGTTTTTTTATCATGTCGCATTCCAGGATAAGCGCCTCTTGCTCGGAACCAGTGACTACCAGCTCCAAATCCTGTATGTTTGACACTAATCGTTGAATCTTCGGCGGCAAGTTAGAAGGAGTGCCAAAATAACTCCTTACCCGGCTTTTCAAGTTGGCAGCCTTGCCAACGTAGATAACCTTGCTCTCCTTGTCCTTGAACAGATATACTCCGGGCTTGGCAGGCAAAGCTCTTAGTTTAGCCTCAAAATGTTGCGAGACCTTTTGGGGACCCTCAGTCGATTCGTTTTTAGATTCAGGGGGTTGCCACGAAAGTCGCCGCATTTTCGCGAGTGGATTTGATTGCTCTGATTTCACGGCAAATCTATTGTAGCAATTAGCTTGTGTAGAGGCAAAATGATTTGCATTATGTTACAATAGGCGTGATGAAGCTCGATATCGAAGCCTTCCTTAAACATTCGACCAAGGACAAAGGCTACTCTCATAATACTTTGGCTGCTTATCGTAATGATTTGACCCAAATGGCAGCCTTTATTGCGGCAGAGCAGGCAAAGGGCATAATTACATCCTATGACGAGCTTTTGAAGAGCTATTTGCTCAAGCTCAGGGAAAAGAGATACTCTGTGGCCACAACCGCTCGCAAGGTCGCATCAGCCAAATCATTCTTCAGATTTATGGTTGATTCGGGCAGAATGAGAGAAAATCCGGCACAAAATTTGCCCTCGCCTCAAGTTAGCAGACGTGCCCTTAAATTCTTGTCTCCCTCTGAGTACCAGAAGTTGCTTGGCGAGGCAGCGAAACTATCCACTCCGGAAGCGAAAAGAGATGCAGTGATGCTGGAATTACTTTATGCTACTGGTTTGCGCATAAGCGAACTAGTGTCATTGAACACTGAAAACATTGATTTGGAACGAAATTGTGTGCGTATTGATTCCAAAAGACAGGTTCCTTTTGACCATCGCCTGGGCCTGATTCTAGGGAATTTCCTCAGAAGTGATAGGCTTGACCTATTATACGACGAAAGTGAACAAGCCTTATTTCTTAACCGGCGTGGTACGAGGTTGACTCGGCAAGGGTTCTGGCAGATTATCAAGGGTTATGCCTCGAGGGGAGGGTTAGGTGGCAAAGTCACACCGCAGACTTTGCGCCATAGCTTTGCCAGACGTAAGGTGCAAAATGGCGTCGAGCTGAATCAACTCCAGCGGCTTTTGGGTCATGCGTATATTTCCAGTACAAGAATATATAAGCAACCTGCACCAAGGAGAGGATAATGCCAAAGAAATCACGACGTACTAAAGCCAAACATCGAGCTGCGGTGGCGAAGGCGGTACAGGAGAGACATTCGCAGCAATCAGGGCCGCTATCTGCTGAGATGCAATCAGCGCCCCGAGTGTCTCCAAAAGTCCAGGATTTAGCCAGCCGTTATCAATATGTTATGCCAGAAGTAAAGCGCATTGGCATCATTGCCGGCTCAATAATTCTGATCCTCATAATCCTGTCTTTCGTTCTTGGCTAACATTGGCGTTCCCCGGCGGTGAACTGTGGCGGATCTAGAGCGGGCTAGAGAAAATCTACTTAAGTATCTTGACCATGAAATCGCCGACAAGCGTGTAGTTGAAGCTATGAGGCGTGTTCCCCGTGAGGCTTTTGTGTCACCAGAGCAATATCATACTGCTTATGACGACAGGCCCTTAAGCATTGGCTTTGGCCAAACCATCTCCCAGCCCTTTATTGTGGCCCTGATGGTGCAAGCCTTGGAGCTCAAGGGGCGTGAACAGGTACTGGAGCTGGGCACAGGAAGCGGCTACGAGGCGGCGATATTAGCTGAGCTAGCTCAAAAAATGGTTACCGTGGAGTGTGTACCTGAATTAGCGGAATCGGCTAAGCGGGTTCTGGATAAGCTCGGTTATTCCAATGTTGAAGTTCACGTAGCTGGTAAAACCTTGGGTTGGCCAGAGGGAGCGCCTTACGATGCCATCATAGTCTCTGCTGGTGCTCCCACTATACCTGAAGTTCTCTTGGAGCAACTAGCCTGGAATGGACGCTTGGTGATCCCTGTGGGCTCTCGAGGGCAGCAAGACCTGCTCAAGGTTACCAAGCTGCGGAAGGGAAACAGGATAGAGAACTTGGGTGGTTGCTATTTCGTGCCTCTTGTTGGTGAAGGTGCTTGGGAGAGGTGAAAGGGCGGATGAGAGTGTGAGAAACTCGGGGCGGAAAACATTTGACTGTGGAGGGGGCAGGCCATATAATCCACAAACCGGAAATTTCGCGGAAAAGCTAGACTATTGAGACCGTTCAATGACTATCCTGACTCTGAATGAAACGAAAGGGAAGGGTCTTCAAGTTTTTCGCTCGCCCATGGTGCATCAGAATGATAGGAATGTTATTAGATGACCTCGATACATAATATTATGATGAAGTGACAATGCAGAATAAAAGAATCCTCTTACCAACTCTGCTCTCTATTGTCCTAATCCTCAGCTTGATTCTTCCTGCCTTGGTAGCAGGAACTTCATCGACGCCTCTATCCGTGCTGGATGACTATGCGATTACTCATCTGGAGGTAGATAGCTCCAGCCTTGGTTTGACAACGGCGCTGAATTTGTCTCAGGGGCAGATAATACCCATGGTCGCTGCTGGTGGCTATCACACGGTAGGGCTTATGGCAGATGGTAGCGTGATCGCCATGGGACTTAATAACTCGGGACAGTGTGGTGTCGGCAGCTGGGTGGGCATCTTCAAGGTCGCTGCAGGCGGTTATCACACGGCGGGGCTCAAGTCCGACGGCACTGTGGTCGCCGTGGGACGCAACGACTACGGCCAGTGCAATGTCGGCAACTGGACGGGCATCATCGAGGTCGCCGCCGGTGGCTATCACACGTTGGGGCTTGAATCGGATGGCACAGTGGTCGCCACGGGGAACATCGAATATGGTCAGTGTAATGTCAGTGGCTGGAAAAATATTGTGCAGGTGGCGGGGGGCGTCTATCACACAGTGGGTCTTAAGTCCAACGGCACCGTGATAGCCACGGGATATGACGAGTATGGTCAATGCGATGCCGGTGCCTGGAAGAATATTGTCCAGGTCGCCGCAGGCTACGGTCACACAGTGGGGCTCAAGTCTGACGGCACTGTGGTCGCCCTGGGACGCAACGAC
>JAOUFZ010000121.1 GCA_029857995.1 Dehalococcoidia bacterium | reverse complement strand
ATATAAAGTATAGGTTTCCAGCGACTTCTCCAGCGGCGCCAATTTATCTCCTCAACCAGTTCATCAATTTCTTCGTTTAATTTCTTGTATTCTTCAACATGGGTTCTACTTGGTTCGCCTGCCTGTACAAAGGTGAAGCGTCCTTCGTACCGGGGATTTCTACTCAAAAATAAATCAATTGCCTTGAGCCTTTCCGGTA
Source organism: Dehalococcoidia bacterium (assembly GCA_029857995.1). GTDB lineage: Bacteria > Chloroflexota > Dehalococcoidia > GIF9 > AB-539-J10 > RBG-13-51-36. The sequence continues at coordinate 4,768 of JAOUFZ010000121.1, read as the reverse complement.
TACCCTTGGTGTAATCCAGGCGGTCGATGCCGATGCCAATGAATTCCTGCCTCAAGTTATACTCATGTCTCAGCCTGTCCACTTCTTTAGCTACCTCTTCCCTGCCAGCTCGGGCTGATATTTCGGCAAAATCCACGCTTATAGGAAAAGCTTGCACCCAAGTGCTATGCCCACCTCTAACGATGGCATGCTTTTCCCGTTCGATCCTACATTCCAGAGTGCGGTCAACAGTTTCCAGAAAGTTGTTGCAATGGTAGAGAGTATGGAACCCAATGAGGTCATTGGCCAGGAGACCATCTAGAATCTCCTCCTGCCATGGACAAATTCTGAATGCCTCATAGTTGGGCCACGGTATGTGCCAAAATTGGGCGGTAATTGCAGTGGGGCAGCGCTCTTTAATCATCTTTGCCAGCAGAGCAAGATGATAATCTTGGATGAAGACAAAGGCACCTTTCTCACCTACCTCGGCATATACGGCCTCGGCAAACCGACGGTTTACTTCCTTGTAGGTATCCCAGTCCTTCCGACGAAATATTGGTTTGACATACACAATATGACATAGGGGCCAGAGTGCCTGATTAGAGAAGCCATCATAGTAATCTGCCTCTTCCTCCTTGGACAACCACACGCGTTTTAGAGTATATCGGGGGGCTTCGGCGGGCACCACGATTCTACCCTCTTTGTCTGCTACATCGGGGTCGGCATCTCCGCTACCGTGGGCAATCCATGTGCCACCGCAGGCCTGCATCACTGGATCCAGAGCCATAGTGAGGCCGCTAGCAGGACGGAGACATCTGATTTCCTCGCCAACCCAGCTGTGGATATAAGGCTCTCTGTTGGAAACTACTATAAATGGATAATCTTTGAGTTTACCATGTACCGATGCTTGTAATTCTTCCTTAATCATGGTTAACACCACACGCCAGGAGCGAGATTGCACCTTCCTCGCGCCCGTCTACCTCAAGATGAGGAACAAGCTGCTTCAGGAGGCCCCTCTAATTTTAACAAGCCCTAGAGATTATCTCAAAGAGAAATAACATCTTCTCTGTGGTCCAGCGTGAGAAATATCAACAGGTAGTCCCTGATTTCTCGGGTAATCACAAAATGCTGGCGGACATGCTCTTTGCCGTTACGCCCCAGCCACTGCCCATAATCAGGATTAGCTAGAATTTGCCTTAAGGCATAAGCTGCCCCCTCTACACTATGGCACAGAAGCCCGGTGAGCCTATTTCTTACCTGGAGTGGTATGCCTCCGACAGCGCTTGCCACCACTGGCTTTGCCTTCCACAAAGCTTCAGCTATGGTGAGGGCAAAGCCTTCTCTTAAGGATTTTTGCATAATTATGGTGGCTGCCCTCTGCAAAGCGTTAATGTCAATATCGCTCTCGGGAGGTATATCCAATACATGGATATCCGGGTTGTCTCCCGCTCTTTCCCTTACCTCTTGTAGCACTTCTCCAGATTCAGGATCATCACTAGCAGTGCCGCCGGCGAGGACTAGTTGGCAGGCAAAATTCTTGCTAACCAGTTCAAAAGCTTTGATTACTCCTAGTGGGTCTTTTAATCGGTCGAAGCGAGAGACTTGAAGAATTAGCGGTTTGCCCTGGTTCAGACCATATTTGGCCAGAACAGCATCCACGGCCTCGACAGATAACTCCTTATTTTTGTCGCTTAAGGGATCGATAGATGGCGGGGCAAAGAATTGGCGTATTGGCAGTTGTTGGGCAAAATTTGGCGAGGAGAAAACCGCGGCGTCGTAATTAGTTATAAATTGCCTTAGGAATTCCCACACTCTGTTGTCCGGCCGAGAGATGTCTATATGACATCGCCATATCCACTTTTTGCCAATATCGCTTTTCTTAGCTATCAAAGCCGCCGGCTGGGGATCATGGATGAATAGGATATCTCCTGAGAAATCAATCTGGCGTGAGTTCCTTTCTGCGGTTTCTAGAAATACAGAAAAATCGTCATCGGAAATGGACTCTGCTTTACCGTGAAGGGCATTATGAAGCTTCTTCGTTACCTTAAAAAATCGAGCCTCACCCGAGATGATTTGCCATCTGACATCAACTCCTAGTTGATTGAGCAAGGGCACAAGGCGAGATAGTATTTCCGCCACGCCTCCGCCCACAAAGGTAGAATTTATGTTCAGGACAGTTTTGCCTGACAACCTACTGGCCAGCATCCTCAGTTCCTCAATATAGCTTTTACCTACGATGGGTTCATAATCCTTAACGTTTATTTTCGGATTCATAGCCTTTTCTCACAAAGTCTAATGATGATGTCTCTGAGATTCTCCATGGTGTAATTGTAAGGGTCGAGTCGGGTAATTTGCTCCGCTAACTCTTTTTCCCCCAGGCAATCTTCGAGCCAGAGGGAAAAATCGTTTGTCCCACGCTGTAGCCTTAATTTGGCTTCAAAAATATGAAAGTAAAACGAGCCTATGCTGATTCTCCTTAGTATGCCAACAAATTCCCGTAGGTTATGAGCGACGTAGGGAGTAAGCAGGACAACGCTTATGGACTTGATGAAATGAAATTCGTTGCCCAGCGGTGCCTCACGCTCGTTAGAGGTCTGCGCTAAGAAATCTTGAACGACCCCGATAATCATTTGCCTCAGTGCCCCGATAGTAGGAAATTCGAAAGTGTCAATGCTTGCTAGCCTTTCAGCTAAAATATCGTAACCCAAAGCATCCTGTACCCATAAGGCAAAATCGTTGGTTGGCTCAGGAGTAAGAAATTGGTATTCCTCAACAAAACTATGGGTATGATAGTAGACTACAGCATCGGGAACCTCATTCAACCTGCTGACCAACTGGGATAAATTGCGGGCGTTCAAGCCAGTTAACTCCTTCAAATCGAGCCTGGTAGAAAATTGAAACGGCTCTCTAGCCATTTTGGGTTGTTTTCCAAAATTAGTGATAGTAGTCTGCATTAACTTAGTATTAGGGATAATGATGGTGCTGCCATCCAGGGTTTTTATCTGGGTATTTCTCCAAGTTATCTCTTCCACTCGACCTTCTTCCCCAGATTCCAATCTGATCGAATCACCAACTTTGATTTGCTTCTGTTGGGCTAATTGAAGTCCGGAGAATAAGCTGGGAAAGACATCATGAAGGACAATAACAGCAACTGCCAAAGCGGCAGCAAGAGCGATGAAAACTGGTGTCAGAGGTGCTCCCCAGAGCTCAAGGAGTATCAAAATGCCAACGACAATGATTGTCACTTGAACAATGCTCATAGTGATCGCAATTGCCCTGTCTGAAGCTTTTGCCCTGTTAAAATAAAGATGGATTAATTCTCTGCTCAGCCGGATTAAAATCCAGCCAAGGTAAGCAATGAAAATGCTGGCCAGCATGTCACCGGCGAGGCTCTTCCATTGTGGCCCCAGGACTGAAACCCGTAGTGCAATGTAAACACCTAATATTAGAAGCCAGTGAAGAAATGGCCCTCTAGTGACTGAAATGATGATTTTGCCAATTTCCGTCTTTTTTTCCTTCAGCCAGCGCTCCAGGGCATTGTAAGTGAGCCGTCTAAGCCACAGGGAAACAAAAAAGACGCCGAGAAAAACTAACACCGGCACTGCTATAGAAAGCCAGTTAACTCTTAGCCAATCAATAATAGCCATAGCCCTCTATAACACTTTCCTTAGCTTGCCAGTGGTTACGGCTGCTAAGTCCGAGACATATTTCTCGCTCGCAGATAAATTTCTTTGTATTTTCTAGCCGAGGCTTTCCAAGAGAAATCTAGCTTCATATTGCGCCTCATCAGGTTTTGCCATTCATCCCGCTGATAGTAGCTCTCCTCGGCTCTTTTTATCGCCTCCAGCATTTCCATGACGGTATAATTTTGAAATACAAAGCCATTCCCGTTTCCTTCAGCCACATCCTCCACTGTATCAGCTAGCCCGCCTGTATGTCGCACCACGGGGATAGCACCATATCGCATGGCGATTAGCTGCCCCAATCCGCAGGGCTCAAAACGCGAAGGCATGAGGAATATGTCGCTGCCGCCGTAAATGAGACGCGCCAATCGTTCATCATTGGCAATGAATACTGAGAGACGCTGCGGGTGCTTTAGCGCTGCCTCGGCAAGCAATCTATGGTAGTCCTCTCTTCCTTCACCAAGGACAACCAATTGTGCCCTTGTTTCTGCAATAAATGGGTCGATAGCCTGGAGCAGCAAGTCAATCCCCTTCTGCTCCTCAAGACGAGACACCATGCCAATCAAAGGGATGTCGGAGTTTTGTGGCAGCCTGCTTTTTCTTTGCAAGGCAGCTTTGTTCTCATCTCTTTTTTCTATCGTGGTGGAATCGTAGTTCTTTTCCAGATAGGGATCGGTAGCCGGGTTGTACTCATCACGATCAATGCCATTAACCATGCCATAAAGCTCATTGCGACGATAGTCTAGTAATTGCTCTAAGCCCCCACTGTATTGCGGTGTCAGTATCTCTGAGGCATAGGTAGGGCTGACCGTGGTCACAATGTCAGCCAGAAGGATTCCCTGGCCCATGAAGTTTAGCGACGGTCTGGGAGCACTAACTGGGATATATTCCTGCCATACGGAGGAAAGCCCAGAGTCTAGGAAGAATTGCTGGTCGAAGGAGCCCTGATAAGCCAAGTTGTGAATGGTAAATATGCAAGGCAGCTTCATCTTTGCTTTCTTGAGCCATAAAGGGACTAAGGCGGTATGCCAGTCATGGCAATGAATAATATCGGGGTGAAGGTCAAGCTGGGAAATGATGGCCGGGATATTTAGCGAAAAAAAGAG
>JAOUFZ010000120.1 GCA_029857995.1 Dehalococcoidia bacterium | reverse complement strand
TCCCGTCCTTGAGGAACAGAGTCCCATCTACACGGACTTCTCCACCTTTGCGGAGGTCGCAGACCATATCCCAATGGATGGCGGATTTGTTCTTGCTGCCTGATTCAGGATAGCCCGCCCCCAAGGCCAGGTGGATCGTTCCGCCAATCTTCTCATCGAAGAGCCCGTTCTTGGTGAATTGCTGGATCCCGTAATTGGTGCCGAAGGCGAACTCTCCCACATAGCGTGCACCTTTGTCGGCTTTCAGCATCTGCAACAGGAATCTCTCATTCTTAGCTGCCGTAGCCTCGATGACCTTCCCATCCTTGAAGTGCAGCCGGACGTCCTCCACCTCGCGACCATAGTCGCAGGCGGGATAGGTGTATCTGATATGTCCGTCCACGCTGTTCTCAATAGGTCCGGTGAATATCTCTCCATCAGGGAAGTTCCCGCGTCCGTCGCAGTTGATCCACCTCCGGCCTGCAACATTCAGTTTGAGGTCGGTATCCGTGCCAACGACGTGGATTTCCCTGGCCTTGTTCAACCAATCAACCACGCGCTGCTGTTTTTTGGAAATTGTCTTCCAGGCCTCAACCGGATCAGGTTCATGAAGCAGACAGCCCTTATAAACGAAATCTTCGTACTCACGAAGTGACATCTCCGCATCCTGAGCGAAGGCCCGGGTCGGGTAGAGGGTCGTGGTATGCTGCAGTTCTTCGCTAGCCATTCGTTCCAGGAATCGGTCGAAAATCGGACGTCTCGCCGCTGCCCGGCGGGCCTGCCTGGCAGGGTCGGTACTGGTGAGTTGCTTCGTGTTCGCATCTGTCCAGATTCTGATGCTTACATCGATTTGCTCAACGATGTCCTTCATAAACGGCGGAACGTAGTCAAGCTGGACATCGCTGGCATAGGCGTACAGCAGCTCTTCTGCCTCTTCTGGTTCAACCAGGAGAAAAGGGTGAGCACCTCGCTCCAAGACTTCTCGATAGACCGCCAAAATCAACGGTGCGCCATCGGGGGCGCCGGTGATGCGGACCAGATGTTTCGGTCGCACCTCAACGGAGTAATCGACCAGAATCTGAGCCAGAGTTTCGACTCGTGGATCTGCCATTTCACCTCCTCTGATTTGCGTCGTGAGGCAGCAATGAGACCGCCGGGATAGCCCATCATGGGGACCGTGACGAAGCAATGCGTTAGATCAGAATTGTCCCGTCCTTGAGGAAGAGAGTCCTGTCTATACGCACTTCCCCACCTTTGCGGAGGTCGCAGACCATATCCCAATGGATGGCAGATTTGTTCTTGCTGCCCGACTCAGGATAACCCGTTCCCAGGGCCAGATGGATGGTCCCGCCGATCTTCTCATCGAACAGGGTGTTCTTGGTGAAGCGCTGGATCCCGGAGTTGGTGCCGAAGGCGAACTCCCCCACATAGCGTGCCCCTTTGTCGGCTTTCAGCATCTGCAACAGGAACTCCTCGTTCTTAGCTGCCGTGGCCTTTGTGACTTTCCCATCCTTGAACTGCAGCCGGACGTCCTCTACCTCACGACCATGTAAGCAGGCAGGATACGTATATCTGATGTGCCCGTTCACGCTGTCCTCGATGGGTCCGGTGAAAATCTCCCCATCGGGAAAGTTTTCGTGCCCGTCGCAGTTCACCCACGTCCGGCCTCCGACCTTAAGTCTAAGGTCGGTATCCGGGCCAACGACATGGATCTGCCTGGCCTTGTTCAACCAGTTAGTCACTCGTTGCTGCTCTTTAGAGATCTTCTTCCAGGCCTTGATTGGATCAGGCTCATGGACCAGGCAAGCTTTATAGACAAAATCCTCGAACTCACGGAGTGACATCTCTGCGTCCTGAGCAAAAGCCTGAATCGGGTGGATGGTCCCGCTCCAGCGCAGCTCCTTCTTGGCTGCCCGCTCGAGGAATCGGTCGCGCAGAGGGCGCATGGCAACTGCCCGGCGGGACTGCTTGGCAGGGTCAGCATTGGTGAGCTGCTTGGTATTCACATCTGTCCAGATCCCGATGCCCGCGTCGATTTGCTCAATGATGTCCCTCATAAACGGCGGGACGTAATCAAGCTGGGCATCGCCGGCGTAGGTGTAAAAAAGTTCCTCTGCCTCTTCCGGTTCAACCTGGAGAAAAGGGTGAGCACCGCGCTCCAGGACTTTTTGATAGAGGGCCAGAATCAACGGTGCAGCCTGAGGGCCACCGCTGATGCGAACCAGCTGTTTCGGTTGCACCTTTACAGAATAATCGACCAGAATCTTAGCTACGGTTTCGACTCTTGGATCTGCCATTTCACCTCCTCTGATGTGCTGACACTAGAATATTTCGGCAGTCTAGCAGGTGCTGTCTAGGGTAGTCAACCAGCCGGCGTCTTGACGACAGTCAATGTCCATCGTACAGAGAAGGGTGGGATCATCGAGTTCATCACCGATGTGGAAAGGCTATGAGTGAGGGTGGGGAATGAAGAAAAGCTCGCCAAAGCAATCTCTCGAGATTGCCACGCTTCGCTCGCAATGACAATTCGAGGTGCCTGAATCGCCTAACTTAGAGTATTCTTCTAAACGGGAACCATAGCTCAGCCAATTGAGGCGGATATTAATGAAAAGAGGAAGGGGCTGAGATTTATCCCAGCCCCTCCGGCTTTGTTGAACCAAACAGGTTGATTACTGTTCAGACATGGGGTAGAAGCGAACCTGGATTAGCTTGGAACCATTGTTCTGAAGCTGCCAGAAGTAAGCATAGTCGTCATATCCCCCAACGGTGTCCAAGTAGTCGAAGTAGTCAAAAATCCACATTCCCAAGCCACCGTTTCCATTTCCTGGATCGGGTAAACCCGTTATCGCGCCGCTTGCTTCCTCAGCATCAATGAAGAACAGGTCAGTAGCGTTAACCCACTTCCTACTAACAGTAACTGTGCCGAGATTCAGATAATAGTACAGTGCTCCTGTAGTGTTGTAGACTTGTGCCCATCCATCAATTTGTGGCGCGTTTTCGACCGGTTTTGCTTTCGCTGCAACAACCACCCAGTACTTACCATCGGCAAGGTTGAGCTCACAAGCGTCACCGTCAAAGGCTGTGCCGTCTACAACTGCAAAATCATCGCCACCTTGGGTCATGTAGATGGCAAAACCAGGCAGCGAGGTTACGTTCGCGGTAACATTGCCATGATTGACCACTTTGTTACCATTGGCTCCGCTCTTAAGCTCAATGTCCCAATTAGTTGTATCCATCGGGACGAACATCGTGTGCCTGTCTGGATTTGAGACCTCTTTGTCGTTCCAGCTATCTCTCTTACCGAGCAGGTTCAGGTTGTAATGAGGTCCATTCAAATCAAATTCGGTTTGCGGACTCTTAGCAAACACGATTGAAGGTAGCGTAGTGGCTACTAAGGCTACCACTAAAAGAATACCGAATATTTTCTTCATCTTTTTCCTTCTCCTGTCTTGATTAATTCGCTCGATTCCCTTGCTCCCTTACTGTTGCACAAGATTCAGCGGGGACTATACCTGTCGGCCCCAGGCTCGGGATGCTATAGTTGACGTAGATTCTTTGTTGCCGAAAGCCATCACCTCCTTTTTCACCAATCTATTCGGTCTATTCTTACTGCCACTGATATAAAGCTATCTGCAGCAAGCCGACTGCGTCTTAGATTCTATTTTCTGCTATCTTCTTAAAGTTCTACACCGCTTGGGTGATTAAGTGCTTTCGTTTTATCGTCTACCGAATGTGGATAACACTGATTAGATTACCCCAACCGTTCCCTTCACAATATTAGTCGCTGAAAATCTCGAAATCCTTCGACTTCTTTCCACACCTCCAAAAGTCAACATAGATCATTAGGGAATCGACAACCAAGTATGCAATCCCACGTCTACATTATCAACCCCCCAAGAGAAGTTGTCAACATACTCACAATTAACCTAACTTGACAATTCCCCCCATTCTTACATATTTTACATACTTTCAGACCATAGTTTTTCGCCCTGTCTTCCTGTCTGAACGGCATTACAGGCCTCGATGAAGTCAATACGCCGGTCGACATAGAGTTGCCTGAATCGCTTAATTCGAGTATTCTTCTAAAAGGGGACCGTAGCTCAGTCCATTAGAGCATGGACAGTAAGATATCGAGGGCTAAACATGGTTGATTTAGATAACGCCTCTGCTTATCGGCAATTCGACAAGCTAGGAATGCTCGATCACCTGCACGCATTTCCTGATCAATGTCAGAAGGCTTGGGACAAGGTCGTGAAGTTTGAGCTCCCCCACCTACATACCAGAATATCCAGCGTCGTTATCCTGGGGATGGGTGGCTCGGCCATCGGCGGCGATATCGTGCGCCGGCTGGCCCTTGCTGAAAGCAAATCGCCTGTTTGGGTGCACCGGGACTATGGTCTGCCGGCATTTGTTGACGAGAGCACCCTCGTTATCGCGTCCAGCTATTCAGGGAACACCGAAGAAACGCTCTCGGCGTTCGCCAAATCGCTGGGAACCAGAGCCAGGAAGCTGGCCATCACCTCAGGCGGCAAGCTTAAGCATTTAGCTGAAAAGGAAGGCATCCCTGTTTTCGTTATCGACTACCAGGCGCCTCCCCGGGCTGCCTTCCCTCACAGCTTTATCCCTTTGGTGGGCATTTTTCAGAAGCTTGGTCTGCTTGCAGATAAGTCGGCAGATTTGCAGGAGGCAGTGGATATTCTGAAGGAATTATCAAGAGACCTTGTTGAAACCAAGCCCCTCGCTTCCAATGCCGCCAAGCAAGTGGCAGCCAAGTTGCAGGGGCATGTGGCAGTCATCTACGGAGCCGAAATGTTCTCGGAAGTAGCCCGGCGCTGGAAGGGGGAATTCAACGAGAACAGCAAGGCCTGGGCTTTCTTCGAAAACTTCCCGGAACTCAATCACAATGCCGCAGTCGGCTATGAATTCCCTGCTGAAGTGAAGGATAGGATATACGTGCTTATGCTGCGTTCTTCCTTGCTCCACCCTCGGA
>JAOUFZ010000119.1 GCA_029857995.1 Dehalococcoidia bacterium | reverse complement strand
GCAAGCTCTACGTACTCGGGAACGGTCTCCGCTCCAATGCCCCGGCGTCCATGACGAATAGCGGCGATAATCGTTGTCCCTGTTCCAAGGAATGGATCTAGCACCCAATCGGCTTCATTTGTCAGAGAAAGCACCAATCGTTCAATCAGTTCAACGGGAAACTGGCACGGATGCTTGGTCTTCTCAACATGGTTGCTTTTTACATTCGGAATTACCCACAAGTCCCCAGGGTTCTTGCCGAGTGGGTTGCACGAATACTGACCGGTTTTGGCGCCCTTAAAATACTTCTTCCCAGGGTATTTTTGGGGTATACGCACGGGATCGAGATTGAAAACGTAATCATCCGATTTTGTGAACCACATGATTGTCTCGTACCGTCCGGAAAACCGGCGGGTGCAGTGCAATCCGTGCTCGAAGTGCCAGATGATCCGGTTGCGCATCCTAAGCCCAATGCTGGAAAAGATGGGGTAGAGGACTGTGTCCAAAGGGATGATAGCTCTTGCGTCAACGTAGTTGCCAACCTGCCAGCAAATGCTGCCTTTTGGTGACAAGGCACGCACACACTCAGCGATGACCTGTGCTTGCTGCTGGAGGTACAAATCAAGTTGAAGTCTCTTTTCATATTCTTTACCGATGTTGTAAGGAGGCGAAGTCACAACAAGTTGCAGCGATTCATCCGGAATGGACTTCAAGAAATCAAGACAGTCGCCGGAGTAAACGACGATGGACTCCGAGGGGCCGAATTCATCAACAATCTTGCGGTTCTGGTTTAACAGGGTCTGAGTCTTCGGCTGCATCCTTACTCTCTCTATTCGTCGTTCTCGTGAGACCCAACACCTCCTATCATTATACCACTATGCCCGTTTTGTATACTTAATTCTATGGGCATATACTGTATGACAAGGCAAAGTAAAGCGCAGAATACTCACTTCTCCCGTGTAGCCCATAGTGTCGAAGCATCGAAAGCTTCTCCTTTGAGTTTGGCTTCTATGACCTTCTTTAATTCTCCTATGGGCACTCGAATTTGCGCCAGGCTATCTCTTTCCCGAATAGTAACCTGCTTATCTTCTAAGGACTCAAAATCTATGGTAACGCAGAACGGCGTGCCGATTTCGTCCTGACGCCTGTACCTCCGCCCTATACTCTGAGAATCATCGTAATCGGTCATGAAGCTCGGGCATAGCTGCTTGAAGACTTCTTTGGCCAGAGGGGTCAACTTCTCATTCCTGCTTAAGGGCAAAACAGCTACTTTGATGGGAGACAGAGAAGGATTCAGATGTAGGACTGTTCTTTTTTCTCCTTCAATTTCCTCCTCATCATAGGCATCAACCAAGAAAGCCAAGACAGAGCGGTCGACACCGGCTGAAGGCTCAACAACATAAGGAACATACTTCTCGCCAGCCTCGGCATCATAGTAGCTGAGCTCTTTGCCGCTGCATTTGGCATGCTGGGTCAGGTCGAAATCGCCCCTGTTAGCGATGCCCTCTAACTCCGACCAGCCCATAGGGAAAAGATACTCGATGTCATGGCAGTCCCTGGCATAGTGGGCAAGCTCATCCTTACCGTGCTGGCGCAGGCGAAGGTTCTCTTTCCTGATGCCCAGCCCCACATACCAGTCAAACCTCTCCTTGACCCAGTAATCAAGCCACTTCTCATCAGTCCCGGGCTTAACGAAATACTCCACCTCCATATGCTCGAATTCCCTGGTCCTGAAGATGAAGTTGCCAGGGGTGATTTCGTTGCGGAAAGACTTGCCTATCTGGGCGATCCCCAGAGGCAACTTTTTCCTGGAAGTGGTGACAACATTTTCAAAGTTAACAAATATGCCCTGGGCAGTCTCGGGGCGGAGATAGACAATGCTTGCACTTTCCTCTACCGGACCCATAAAGGTCTTAAACATCAGATTGAACATCCGAGGCTCGGTTAGCTCACCGCCGCATTTGGGACACTTCTTTTCCTCCACTGCGTCAGCACGCCACCTCAAATGGCAGGACTTGCACTCCACCAGGGGGTCTGTAAAGCTATCAATGTGGCCGCTGGCAGCCCAAACTCCCGGGTGCATCATGATAGACGTGTCCAGACCTACTACATCATCCCGATCCTGGACTATGGCCTTCCACCAGGCCTCTTTAACATTCCGCTTGAGTTCTACTCCCATAGGGCCATAATCCCAGCAGCTGGCCAAACCGCCGTATATCTCGCTGCTCGGGAAAATGAGCCCCCTCCGCTTGCATAGAGAGACGATTTTGTCCATATCAACCTTAGCAGGCATGTTCAGGTCTCCTTCAAGTTCGTTAGCTTACCAGCTTTATTCACAGGCGTCAAAGGGTGTGACAGACATCTGAGGGCTCAGCGCGCCAAGGGAAAAGTGTTCCGGAGAAGAGCCGCTTTCTGAACAACCTTTTATTTAGCTTTTGCTCTGGCAACCTTCCGAGCAGCAAAGCTCAGGTTATCCTCCTGCAAGCTAATAGCTACGGTATCTCCTTCCTTGAACTCACCCTGCAATATCTTGGTCGATATGGGATTCTCCACATACTTCTGAATAGCCCGGCGTAGAGGGCGAGCCCCGTATTGAGGTTCGTAGCCCTTCTGAGCTAACCAAGCTTTGGCCTCTTCATTCATTTCAAGCTTAATATTACGCTCAGCCAACCCCCCTTCTACACCACGGATAAGCAGGTCAACGATGCTCTTCAAGTGCTCTTTAGTTAGAGGGTGGAATATGATGACATCATCTATCCTGTTGCGCAACTCGGGAAGTAAGCGTTCCTTTAAGGCGCTCTGCACATCGGCCCGCATTTTTTCTTCGTCGCCTTCCTCTTTGCGCAGAAAACCTATACCTCCACGCTGGAATTCCTTGGTGCCCAAGTTACTGGTCATAATTACCACTGTGTTTCTGAAATCCACAGTCCGGCCATGTCCATCGGTAAGCCGGCCATCTTCCAGTAGCTGCAACAATATGCTGAGAACGTTGGGATGGGCCTTTTCTACCTCGTCGAACAGAATGACCCGATAGGGACGGCGGTGCACTGCTTCGGTCAATTGTCCTCCTTCCTCATAGCCCACATACCCCGGTGGCGACCCGATAAGACGGGCCACAGTATGTTCTTGCATATACTCGGACATGTCCAGTCTTACCATAGCCTCTTCGTCGTCGAAGAGAAACTCAGCTAAAGCACGAGCCAGCTCGGTTTTCCCTACACCGGTAGGGCCGAGGAAGATGAAGCTACCGATAGGACGTTTGGGATCCTTGAGCCCTGTTCGGCCTCGCCTAATAGCCTCGGAAACGGCAGTCACTGCCTCTTCCTGGTCCACTATCCTATGGTGAATCCTTTCCTCCATGTGGACCAGTTTATCGGTCTCTGTTTCCATCATCCGTGAAACGGGTATGCCCGTCGATTGAGCGACCAGTCCGGCGATATCCTCTTCATCCACCACACTGTCAATTTTCTTCTCCTTTTGCCACTTTAGTTTGGCCTGATTGTACTCTTGTTCCAGACGTATCCTTTCCGCCTTCAGTTCGGCAGCCTTCTGATAGTCCTGCCGTTGCGAAGCAGCCTCCTCTTCATCACGAAGGTGTTTCATTTTCCGGTCCAAGGTTTTGACTTCCTCGGGCGCGCTTTCCATATCAAGGCGCAGCTTGCTGGCTGCCTCATCGATCAAGTCAATTGCCTTGTCGGGCAAGAACCTATCGGAGATATATCTCTGACTCAGCTTAGCAGCAGCCACCAAGGCAGAATCCTCGATCTTTATCTTGTGATGTGCTTCGTAGCGAGGACGAAGGCCCCGAAGCATCTCTATAGTGGCTTCCACACTGGGCTCGTCGAGATAAACAGGGCTGAAACGTCTCTCCAGTGCTTTATCTTTCTCAACATGCTTTCTATACTCGTCGAGTGTAGTAGCCCCGATACATTGGATCTCGCCACGAGCCAGTGCTGGCTTCAGCATATTGCTGGCGTCAATTGCTCCCTCGGCAGCCCCAGCCCCAACCACGGTGTGAAGCTCATCAACGAACATGATAACTTCGCCGGCCGCCTGCCGTACTTCATCCAAAACTGCCTTCAGCCTTTCTTCAAATTCCCCCCGGAATTTGCTTCCTGCCACCAGCGCTCCCATGTCCAAAGCCACCACCTTCTTCCCTTTGAGCGAATCGGGGACATCTTCGGCAGCAATCTTCTGAGCTAATCCCTCAGCAATAGCCGTCTTGCCTACTCCAGCGTCGCCGATAATCACGGGATTGTTCTTCGTGCGCCTGGACAGTATTTGAATCACACGTTTGATTTCATTTTCCCGTCCGATTACGGGGTCGAGTTTGCCTTGACGGGCTAAATCCGTGAGGTCATGCCCGTATTTCTGCAGGGAACGGTACTTGCTTTCCGCCTGGCGGTCGGTAACTCGATGACCGCCACGGATTTTCTGCAAGGCTTGATAGATCTTCTCCTGGTTAATGCCAGACTCAGCTAGAATGGTTGCTGCCTCACCTCTCCCTTCCCCGGCAATAGCAACGAGCAAATGCTCGGTGCTGACAAACTCGTCCTTGAGCCTGTCAGCTTCCCTATTGGCATTTTCGAGAAGAGCGGCAATTCGCGGCGTAGCATAGATTTGCCCTGCCTCGTAGGTCACCTTAGGAAAACCTTCCAGCGTTGTTCCGACCCGCTTTTTTACCACATCGACATCCGCGCCCAGCATCTGGAATATGTCCCTGGTTATTCCTTTTTCCTGCTCCAGCAAGGCCAACAAGACGTGCTCCACATCCCATTGGTTATGGTGATAGCGACGAACCAGCTCTTGTGAAGCGGCTAAAACCTCCTGTGCCTGTTCAGTGAATCTCTCCGGTTTCAACTTTCTATACCTCCTAATTGTCTATCTTGTCACCCTGAACGATAGCCAGGAGTCTGGAATCTTTGCTTTGCTCAGAATGACAGATGAATTGTTAAGTGCCTTCTATACCTCCTTCCATTCAGCATCTTCTATTACGTCTTCTATTATGTCTC
>JAOUFZ010000008.1 GCA_029857995.1 Dehalococcoidia bacterium | reverse complement strand
GGATAAAGGAGAATAAGCCCGGCCATGGCCAAAAAGCTGAGCTGAAAGGAGACGGTCCACAAGAGACCGGGCTGGATTCCTACCATCACCGCGGCGGCAAAAGCCAGGGCAATGATGGCGCTTCCCTGCCTGCCCAGGTATACAGCTATTATGAATAGGCTTCCCATAACTGCCGCTCGAATTACCGGCGGATTCATCCCGGCGAGCAGGGTATAGAGCCAAGTAAGCGCGAGAGCCAACCAGATATACAGGGAACGCTGCCGGCCGAAAACTATGGTTCCTAGGCTGAGGAGGATAGCGATAATGATGCTCATATGCAAGCCGGAAATAGCCAGTAAATGTGCTGTCCCCGTCCTGGAAAAGGCTTCATTAAGGGAATCAGGTATGTTGCCTCTCAAACCCAGCAAAACAGCCTGGGCCAATGAACCCTGTGGCTCGGGCAAGGCCCTGGCCAAGGAAGCGGCAAGCCGCTCCCTTAGAGAGTAAATCCACTGCAAAGGTGGAATGCCCTGGCCACCGTCTAGAAGCTCCACCAAGGGATAATAGATGACCGAATAGATTCCCTCGTGTGCCAGGTAGGTTTTATAATCAAAATCTTCAGATTGAGATGGGGTCTCTAACTCGCCAGTTACCTTCAGCACGTCTCCATAATGGTAGGCAGGGTAGCGGGACACTCGAATCAAGGCGCTTCCTGATACTGCTTTGTTTTCGCCCTTTACAGCTATTTCGCTGGCGGAGAATGTCAGCAGGCAATACCTATCCCGAATATCCGGCTCTTCTGCCACCGTGCCTTGAATCTCTGCCATTCCCTTGTCGTTGTAAAAACAGAGGGAATGCTCGTCTGCAGGAAGCAAGCTTGACGAGAAGCGAAGCCCGCCGCCGAGGAGCGCCAGAAGGCACAAGCCAGCTACTATTAAGGTCTTCTTGCTACTGGGGAGGAAAGGTATAAAGGCGAAGGGGATAAGCCCGATGAATAAGGCCAGCCAAGGCAAGACAATCTTGGAACTCAGGAATACCCCGGCGACCCAGGCACAGCTAACATAGAGAAGCCACACATGTGAATTATATCAGAGCAAGGACGACCAGCTTATCTCTATGGTAAAATGGAATCATATTAAAGATGCAGCAAGTGCTATTGTCATAACTGCTTGGGGAAGGGCACCTTTGCCTGATATAGAAGGGGGAGATGAAAAGATTTGAAGGTTGGTCATGACCCGATGAGTCTTTTTGAGTGTAATGCCGATAAAGAGCTAATGGTGCGACTCAAGCATGATGCAGACCTGGTTCAATCCATAACTGAGCTCGCCAGGAGTAAGGGAATTGAGGCGGGAAGCTTTACGGCAATCGGTGCCTTGAAAAGTGCCAGGCTCGGCTATTATAACCAGAGTAGTCACGAATATCGGGAGATAAAGATTGATTCGCCTCACGAGCTAGCAAGTTGTACAGGAAATATCTCGTTGAAGGATGGGGAGCCCTTTGTTCACGCGCACGTAGTGCTTGCCGACGAAGTGGGGAATACTAAAGCTGGCCATCTGTTGGAGGGAATCGTTTTTGCTGGCGAAGTGCACTTGCGGCAATTAGAAGGCCCCAGGCTCGAACGAAAATACGATGAAGTGACAGGGCTGTCGCTTTGGAATGCGGAGTAATGCTTTCCTCCGTACATATGTATCCCGCGACAATCTCTCTTCCCACCACGGAATTGCTTTGGCTGATTTCGGCGGCCTCGCAACGACTAAGGCAGAGGGTACCTTGGGTGAGCTTTCTCAAGAGTCCTGCAAATCACTACCGCTTATCCCTGTGGTAAAATAGAATTGTCGTGATGATTCTCCGAGTCTTACGAAGGAGGTTACAGAAATGTGCGAGTCAAAAAGCAAAAAGGGATGCGAACACCCGGAGAAGTTGAAGGGCAAGCCAGGAGAATGCAGTCCTGAACAAATCAAAGAATGCCATGGCGAGATTGTGGAGCATGCCTGCGTAAAAAAGAAGTAGCCCAGCCAGCGGATTTGTAGAGGCATTCCATGCAAAAGGGCACAATAAAACGACTAATTTCAGACCGTGGTTTTGGCTTCATCAAGACAGAGCGGGAAGAAGACCTCTTCTTTGGCCGCAGCCAACTTCAAGGGGTGGACTATGGTTCCCTTAGAGAAGGGCAAAAAGTGGAATTTGAGGTTACACAGGACCCCAACGGGCACCTCCACGCAATCAGGGTAAGACTTGCTCAGCCCAAAGGCGAATAGCAGCAAGTCCACCAGGCAGCGCATTTGTAGACAAAGCTTCAGACTATCCTCAAATCTCATGTTTCTTGTGTGTTGTCTATCAGGCTGCTATAATGGCGCAAAGGGAATTGCGTTTACTAGGAGACCGATGGCTCAGAAGAAAGCAGCCAAAAAAACAGGAAAGAATGCGCGGAAGAAAGGCGCGGAATACCTTCGCAAGGGCCCGAAGAAGCGATGAGATAAAGGCCGATTTATCTGCAATCTTGAGCGGATTCTATTTCATCGTTGCCCTACAGACAGCAAGGGAATAAAATGAACGTGGCCCAGCCAGCAGATTTGGCTGGGTAGTAAAACAGATAAGGAGGTCAGATATGTTATTCATGAGTCTTCTATCACCGATAGGAAAAGGCAAAGAGGCTATCGCCTATTTGAAAAAGCTCAAGGCCCCGCGCGGAATCACGATCCATGATGTTTATGTTACCTTTGGCACATATGATGGCGTAGTTGTTTTTGAAGCACCTGATCCCAAGAAGGCCATGAGATTCGTGGTGGACATAGGAATTGAGACAGGTTACCTTATCGAAACCTTAGGCGCTGTTCCCGCCAAAGAAATATAAGCAATTCAATGTTTCAGTGACGATTGGCGGAGCCAACAAGGTTGGCTTGCTAAGGGACGTTCTGTTTAGAGGGTCGCTGAGAGATTGGCAGCAAACCGATTTTGTCTCCTCTGGTGGTCGTCTTCTTCAGCCTACCGACGAGATGGTCCGCATCAGGTGCCCTTGGACACTAGTAACCCCCGATAACATTCCTTCGAGATAACATGTCGTAGTAATGGTTGTTATTCTGAAGGGCCCTGTAAACCGTCGTGCAGCTCGCCGCCGACCCATAGCGTTGGCGAAGCTGGGCTACGTTTATGGTATGGGACTTTGCCTTCGCCTGTCCAAAACTACCTGTCCCGCAATGCTGGGAAAGTAGCCCCATGTTGACGGAGTGGTGCGTTACTCCCTCCACGCCGCCGGAGGTTGTAGTCCAACTGGAATGAGCCACAGCGCTATTCGCGCTTTCATAGCGCCTGGAAAGCCACTCTATATCTATCGTGTGATGAATCACCTTTTGCGTTCTGGTGGATGTGTTAGAGAGACCATCATCATATTTGTAACGCCGGGAAAGGCTCTGCATATTCGTGGTGCGGCTTGCCGCGCCCTCTCGCATACCCTGCCTACCCTTACGAACTGAAGAGTTGGCTTCAAAGCTACGGCTGCCCGTAATTTGCCCAAGAATAGGACGCTCCTCACTCAAGCCATGCCGCTTTACCGGGCCGGGGGTACCAGACTTGCCATCGGCATCAGGGCTTAGGAGACTGCTGTGGGCCAGATAATAGTGGACCATCTCTCGGAGGCGCCTATCGCGGCTGGCCTCAAGCCTTCTGGATAAATGTCGCGCGACAAGTATAAACGCCACACCGAACGGCGTGGTAAAAGGTTCAGGGGCAAATATCAAAGCAATGCCTAAGTGCTTCAGAACCCTGATGTGAGTGCTAGCCCCAATCATGTCAGCCCATAAAAGCACATCCCCGCCAGTCTTTATGCCTTGGTTATCATGACCGGCGGGATAAGCAGTCTACCAGACTATTTCGAAAATATGCTTAATTAGAGTGTAGTGCTTCTGCTGTGCGGTGTCAATAGGTCTTGGCAGTCTGTTTCACAAAATGTAGCCAATCATTCAGGCACACCGAGAATGCCACCCAACGGAATCAGATAGGAGATAATGCCTGACGGCAACATGCAGATGAGCCAGTAGATTTGGAAAAGGCTATTCGGTTATTATGAAAGAGTCAGGCAATATTGTCTAGAGAAACGGAGGTGAAAGGAATGGAGCAGAAGAGACTAGAGAAGCTTGTGGGCCAAGCCATCGAATTAACTGGTTTAGCTGATTATCAAGAAGGTTCCGTGGTGAGTCGAACGATAATCGATAAGAAAGCAGGTACAGTTACCTTTTTCGCCTTTGATGAAGGACAAAGCTTAAGTGAGCATACGGCACCATTTGATGCCCTGGTCTATCTCGTTGAAGGCGAAGCAGACATTGTTATTTCCGGCAAGCCTATTCACTTGAAAGGTGGCGAGATGGTCATAATGCCGGCCGATCAGCCACATGCTCTACGGGCAACAAAGAATTTCAAGATGACTCTCACGATGATACGGTCCTGATATGAAACTTGACATAAAAAATGAGGCAAAGATAGTAACGTTGCTTGACAGGGTGAAGGAATAAGGGCCGCTTAATCTGAAACGGTTATGAAATCCTTCATATTTTCTAATGTCGCTGAGCCGATGCCGCTGACCTTGAGCAAGTCCTCGATTGTTCTGAACGGGCCATTTTCATTGCGATAATCCACAATCCTTTGAGCCAGCACCTCACCTATGCCGGGCAGGGCGTCGAGGAGCCAGGACTCGGCTCGGTTAATGTCTATCTTCTGGGGAGACTGTTTTTCGCCTGCCCGTGGAATATAAATCTCAATATGGTTGAGGTCGGCATCGGATTCGACCCCGGCATCGACAAGGAGTATCTGTAAGGTGTCATCTTCTTGCCAGGGATAGATGCCAGGGTTGGCCACAGCGCCGCCGATGTAAAGCTCGCCGTCTTGCTCTGGAGGCTCGGTTTGAGATAGAACAATCTCCACAGGTTGGTTTCGGCTGTGTTGCACGCCCAGCATGACGCCGCCAGCAATTGCGGCGATAAGCAGGAAGACCGTTATGAATAGGTAAACTCTATTGACACGGCTCATGGCATAGCTCCTTTCTCAATAAATATGGTCATAGATGATATTCTACAACAAAATCGCTTTCGCCAGCCTAGGCCCAAGAGGACCCTATGATGGCTCATCGTTGTTATTTTGAAGCAGCCTCTTCCTCTAGCAGATTCAGCGCGGTGCGAAATGGGTTTTTGATGGTGCCCCTCTTGACTTCACTATAAGCCTGCACATACAATCTGGTAATAAAACTAAATGTTCGATTAAAGGAGGAGAAATGGATATTTGGATCGTCTTATTTTGGTCCGGGCCTATTGGGCTTGGTATCGGCCTTGCCCTCATCGGCACATTTGTCTGGCTGCTTGCCAAAGCTGACGAGATAAGCAAGCGCACAAAGGCATTTGCTCAGGAAAAAGGACTGGAGAAGAAAAAGGGATAGCTGCAGTCGTTTAGCAATTCGAATCGCCACTGCTAGCCCTCCGCTTTTTGTCATTGCGAGCGTAGCGAAGAATCCCAGAGATTCTTCGTCGTCCAAATTCATTTGGACTCCTCATAATGACATTACTAAACGCTCTCGGTGCATCTCTTGACTTCATTATAAGCCTGCACATACAATCTGGTAATAGAACTAAATGTTCAATTAAGGGAGGAGAAATGGATTGGAGTCTTGTTAGCCTTGGCATTTTCCTTTTGTGCTTAGGTGGCATGATCTACCTGCTCAGTAAAGCTCAGGAGGTAGTTAGGCGCACAAAGGCATCTGATCAGGGAAAAGAACTGGAGAAGAAAAAGTAATAACTGCGGTCTTTTAGCAACTCGAATCATCATTGCTAGCCCTTCGCCTTTTGTCATTGCGAGCACCTGAAAGGTGTGCGGCAATCTCCGGAGGTTGCCACGGCTGAGTTCCTTAATTCTGCTCTAAGGGGTCGCAGAGGAACAACAGAGCTGCCCCCGTTTCAGATGGACTGCCGCTCAGGAAGGGATAGGTTTGTCCATCAACGATATTCCAAGTATAGACAGGGTTGGTCTGACTGATACTCACTGCATACATATTCCACCCATTGCTCACGACGACGACTTGCTCATGTAATAAAGAGGCCCCGGCTGACCAGAAATCACGGGGTTGTAGTAGAAGCCATGTACATACTTGGTGAAGTAGCGCCTCCACAGCGGCTGGACCAGCATGATGCTAGGGGCATCCTCATAGTAACGTTCCTGCAGCCCATAGTACATATCCTGCTGCACTGCAGGATCGAGCTCCTCGAATGCGTCCTCGATCAATTCATCGAGTTCAGAATAGCCGTACCCTTGCCATTCCGCAAAGACACCATAGCTCGCTATAGAAGGAACCACAGAATTGTCGGGGTGGAGATAGTCGGGTAGCCAGCCTACCGCAAACATAGCCATATCTCGCGTGTCCCTCATCTTAGCGACATAGGTTTCCCGTGCAACTGGCTGGATGCTGACCTGAAATTTGGGATTGATTGCCAATAGATTCTCAGCCAGGATCTTGCAGGCAGTCTCACGCACGGGTACGTTGCTGACGTTGTATAGCAGGGTGAATTTGAATCCCTTTTCCCAGACCTCACCCAGCCAGGCAGCCTTCAAGTGTTCCTCAGCTTTTCCCAGGTCAAGGCCATACATCGAAGCATCAGGGTTGTAGAATGGAAGGCCTTCAAAGATCGGCGAGCCCAGCTGCTGAGCCTCGCCCAGCAAACCATCCTCAATAAAGGTCTCATAGTCAAAGGCATGGCAAAAGCCTTTGCGCACGTCTATGTCAGCGAAGAAGTCCGTTGGAATACCGTCGCCGTCAAGCGCACCACTGCCGATATAGCTGCTGTTGCTGGCAATATCCATATTAAAGAAGAACGCAAGATTAGCTGGCTGAGGGAGGTCTTGGTACACGTTGAGGTCCGTAATACCCTCGAGTTCACCGATGTCAGCCGGTTGCACATAGACGAGGTCGGCATCCCCGGCCAGAAGTGCCTCCCTTCGGGTCGTCCATTCCTCAACGACCTTTGTGATGACAATCTCGAACGCAGCGGGCTCCCTCCAGTAGTCATCGTTTCTCACCAGTTTGATCTGAACGCCCGGGTCCCACTCTTCCAGCTTCCAAGGGCCAGTACCGTTGGTATGGTCGTAGAGGTAAGCGTCGGCTTCATCGGGGTTGTTGTAATCCTGCCAGGTCTCTTCAGTGCCATCCCAGTCGCCATTAGCGATGCACCATTCCTTATCGACAATCGAGGCCCAGGGCATGCAGAGGATATGAAGAAACGCCAAGCCCCAGGCGGGGTCAGCCAAGTTAAACTGAACCCAATCGCCGTCAATCCCTACCGCATTGTCGATTTGGTCGAAAGTAACCCGAATGTTGCCATCCTCATCACGGCTACCATGCCAGTCCTGACGGTCAAAACCTAGCAACGAACTATAGAGCGTCCAGATAGGTCCACCGCCTCTGTCTTGAACCATCGCCCGCTCGAAGGAGTATTCAACATCTTCAGGTGTCAGGTCGCCACCTTCGTGGAATTTCACGCCTTCACGGATCTTGAAGCGATAGGTCACGTTGTCGTCCAGAAGCTCCCACTCGGTAGCCAGAAGCGGCACGAACTCATCGATCTTAGTACCGTCAGAATACACGAGCGTCTCATAGATATACCGCACCTGCTCAGCGCTTTGTAAGTCGTAGCCCCATGCCGGGTCGAGCGAGTCAACATCTGCGATGGTCATCTGGACAAAGCTACCAGGGTTCTTCGGCGGTATCGTAGATCCACGGGCAAAGTTAGCGGTGATGGAATAGTGGTTGTCCATGGTGATAGTTGTGGTGGCGTCATTAACATTGGCAACAGTGCCCACTAGACCGGTCCAGTTGACGAAGCGGTAGCCTTCGTCGGCTTCTGCCACTAGGTCGACTACCATTCCTTCGTCACAGATAAAAGTCCCCTCTCCAGGAGTGGTTAGCGACCCTCCTTCCGTGCTGGAGATAGTCAGACTGTACTCGGGTATCTGCTCACTTCCACACCCGATAAGCCCCGCGCTGAGAGCTAACACGACCGCTAAGGAGATAAAGAGTATTCTATTCTTCACTTTCTCTCCCCCTTTCAAACCTGCTGGCTGGGCCATTAACCAATCACATAGGTTGTCTCTGCTAAGAAAGCTGCATACCAACTACGGCCTTAACTGGTCCGCCACTGCTTAGCTATTTGCTCCATCCGTGGTCGCAATTATTACGACACTTTATCTTTCCGGAGCCCCCACACCTTTTACACTTTTCATACTGCCAGGCATCTGGATTAGTCGGCCATGGCTTCCTTTTGCCTGTCGCGTCACAGTCAGGACAGTCCTCGACTCCCTTTCCTTTGCACTGAAGGCACATAGTAGCCATTTCGCACCTCCTGAAGCTGTTGGAATCGTCGGTGTTTCTGATTAGTCATCGCCTTTCTCTTTCCCTCTATCCAAACCGGCTGGCTGGGGTACTCATCGTCCACAGCATACATCGTAATCGTAGTTGCGGCACTTGCAGAGGAATTGCTCGCTTCGCTCATACTACCAGTTGCTTCCTTGTTGGGAATATCCGCATGAGCAGTGGAAGTATCAGTGTCACCCAAAAGTATTAGGGGCATTCCTATTAGTATAATCGCGAGGATGACTACAGAGAGTACCCTCTGTACTTCCGCCTCCTATGGGGAGGATTATATCATTGGCTAATTCTAAGTGGAAGACTCCATAACAGAGCACTCAATTAAAGCACAGCATTTAGCCAGGGATTAAGCCCTTTAGGGTCCGAAGACAGATCCCAATCGTAGAGCCGTTCGTACCCTAGCGTCTCGCCTTTCTACAGCAAAAAGCAAAAAACAAAAGTGCAAGATTTCAGAGCAAAGGTCAGGAAGTTCTGCGTTTTGAGTTGTTGTCTTGATTCTTTGACCTTTGACTTCTGAATTTCGTTTGGGACTTCGTGCTTCGGATTTAGGATTTGGTGGCCTTTGCTCGCCCAACGTCCCGGTGCTAGAATCTCTATATGGCAAAAGGTTCCAGCGTGATAACGGTTAATCGCAAGGCTTATCACAACTACCATATCCAGGAAAGCCTTGAGGCAGGAATCGTCCTCAAGGGTTCGGAGATTAAATCCATCAGGGAAGGCAAGGTAAACCTGAATGACGCCTATGCCAAGCCGGAAAATGGCGAGCTGTGGCTCTATAATAGCCACATTGCCTCCTATGATGCTGCCAGTTATAACACCCATGAGCCAATCAGGCCGCGTAAGCTTCTTCTGCACAAAAAGGAAATCAACAGCCTTGCGGGCAAGGTAATACAGAAAGGTTTGACTTTGGTGCCTCTTAAGCTGTATATTAAACATGGGGTGGCTAAACTGGAACTGGGGGTGGCCAAGGGAAAGAAAGTCTACGATAAGAAGGAAGCTATTGCCCGTCGAGATGCGGACAGGGAAATGGAGCGGGCAATGAAGCGTAGAAGGAGGTGATGGAAGAGGAGGCTGAAACACGGGGGCGCGTGGGTTCGACAGGGGGAGGCCTACAGAATTGCAGGCTGAGGTGCCACTAACCTCATAAAACAGGTGGCAAAACATAACTGAGGAACCTGTTTACGCTTAACGGTTCAATCTAACCCGAGCTCTCCTCGAAGGTTGGGATTAGGTTTCAGAAAAATCGAGGCGCTCTGACCCTGACGCCGATAAGGGTTGGCTAAGAAATATTGGCTGGTCTGGCTGGATTAGGTCAGCAGATGAAAGCTGGACGAGACAAAAGGAGCTGACTAAGCCTGTAGCATATTCTGGCAACCTTCTTTTGGACGGGGAGTTCAACTCTCCCCCGCCTCCACCATTTAGTAGTGACTGGACTAAAACTCTACACCTAGCATTTTTGTTCGAGACTATCGCAGTCAAAGGAACCAGCTAATCTTCAGTCTAAATCCACACATTATAGATATATCCAATTAAGTGGAAACCTGTTCTATAGCGGCAAAATAAGAAGACTATACGGCACGTAGCCAGGATTGTAAATGCAGGACGAAAATGTCGATAACACAATCTCGTACGATTTCAAACCAAGGCTTGAGAGCTTCCTCGCTGAAGTTTTAATCGGACTACGCAAGCCACAGAAAGAATTACCCTCCAAATATTTCTACGATGAACGTGGTTCGCAGTTGTTCGAGCGTATCTGTGAACTGAAAGAATACTACATCACTCGTATAGAGGCGTCCATTATGCAGGCTCATATCAAGGAAATGGTCGAACTTATCGGACCTCACGTGCTCGTGATTGAACATGGTTGCGGTAATTGTGATAAGGTGCGCTTTTTGGTGGACCGCTTGCACGATCCGGTAGCCTTCATACCAATTGACATCTCGCAGGAGCAGTTGCTACAAGTAGCGAAGGAACTCGACTCAATCTATCCCCAGCTACAGGTTCTTCCGGTCTGCGCTGATTATACGAGCAGTTTTGAATTGCCCGTTCCGAAGCGAGAGAGCAAACGCACAGTCGTTTATTTTCCTGGTTCAACTATTAGCAACTTTGATCCCATTCCCGCGAAGCATTTTTTGGAGCATATTGCCAGTCTGTGCGGATCAGGTGGTGCTCTACTTATCGGCGTAGACTTGAAGAAAGATCCCGCCGTGCTTCACAATGCCTATAATGATAGCGAGGGGGTAACCGCTGCCTTCAATCTCAACCTACTCGAGCGAATCAATCGTGAATTCGACTGTGATTTCCAACTGGACGCATTTGAGCACTATGCTTTCTATAATCCCCGGGAAAGTAGGGTTGAAATGCATCTTGTCAGTCAGAGGGGTCAGGTGGTGCATATAGATGGGAAAACCATTTCTTTTGCCAAGGGGGAAAGTATCTGGACGGAAAACTCGTACAAGTACAACCTTGACGAGTTCGAGCAGATGGCTGCAGCGGCTGGATTTAGAGTGGAGCGTGTCTGGGTAGATGATCGGCAGTGGTTCAGTGTCCAGTACCTTGTAACGAGGTAAGGCTAATTCAGCATCATTAACGGTTTGTAAACTATTTACACGGCATGAGCCGCACCAGGTCTTTCTCTTTGAGCACTTGCTCAAGAGCTGACACAGTGTAATCGATGTCTTCCTCAGTTGTATAGCGACTCAAGGAGAACCTCACCGAGCAGTGAGCCTGTTCTTTGGTTCTTCCCATGGCGATAAGTACATGAGTTGGCTCCGGAGCACCTGACTTGCAAGCTGAACCTGAAGAGAGTGAAATGCCCTGCTGATCCAAGGCGATGACAATAGATTCCCCACGCAGGCCAGGGAGAGTTAGGTTCAGCGTGTTGGGCAACCTGTTCTCTCGATGACCGTTTAATACGGCATCTGTCACCAAATTCCTGATACCTTCCTCTAATTCGTCGCGGAGGTCACGTATCCGCTCAGAGTTTAGAGGGGCGGATGCGACCAGTTCCGCTGCTTTGCCCAAGCCTACGATGGCCGGAACGTTCTCTGTGCCAGCCCGTATTCCCCTCTCCTGTTTGCCCCCGTGAATAAGTGGCTCCAATTCGATTCCCTTTCTGACATATAGAGCACCTACTCCCTTTGGGGCATGAAACTTGTGTCCCGACAAACTGAGCATATCCACACCGAGGTCCTGTATATCCACTTTAATCTTGCCTATGGCTTGGACGGCGTCCGTGTGGAACAGGATTCCCTTTTCGCGGCAAATCGAACTTAACTCCCTTATAGGAAGAATAGTGCCCACTTCATTGTTGGCCATCATTATGGATACGAGGATGGTATCTGCAATGATGGCGTTGCGTAGTTTCTCGGGGTCCAGCCAACCATCTCCATCTACATCGAGATATGTAACTCTATAGCCATATCTCTCAAGAAACTCACAGGCGCCAAGTACGGCTGGATGTTCTACAGTGGTTGTTATAATGTGATTGCCCTTATCGGGCATAGCAAATGTGGCTCCCTTGATGGCAAGATTGTCAGCCTCAGAGCCACCTCCGGTGAAGACAATTCGTCGCGGCTGAGCATTTATTAGCATAGCCACCTGGCGACGTGCATTCTCTAAAGCTTCTCGGGCAATCTTGCCCGTCTGATGTATGCTGGAAGGGTTTCCGGCATCTGCACTCAGATATGGCATCATGGCCTCTCGTACTGCATCATCAACCTGTGTTGTGGCATTGTTGTCAAGGTATATGCGACCTTTGAGTTTTATTCGCGGTTCTAGGGCGTTTGCCAAACTACTGTGATAGTCCAACACTTGTCTATTTACTAAGCAGCAAATCTTATCAGTACCAGACTCAACCTTTTGTACATCACACAAGAGTGCTTTGTATACGGGAAAACCAGAAATACTGTCATAGTTGTTAATATCCGTAAGTTCATTGACGTTCCATTCCTGCCATGCTTTGGGTCCAACAGGCGTGCCACCACCGAACATACATTCAATACATCCTTTGGCAATGCCATCAGTGACTTTAGCCCTAAAAGGCACACTCCCTCTCGGCGTGATTACTCGTACGAGATCACCACTTTTAATGTCCCTTTTCTCAGCATCTTGAATGTTAATCTCTACCAGGGGCTCCGGTGTGTCAGTTATCAGTCCTTCAATACCGTGATGTTGAGATCTGAAGTCAGTTTGGGGTCTTGCCCCGGAGTTAAATACCAAGGGAAAGCTTTCCAACAGTTTCGGACTCCCCAGTGGTCCTTCAGTCGGCTCGATATATTTGGGTAATGGCTCATATCCATATTCTTCTAGAGTAGTCGACCATATTTCAAACTTTCCTGTCGAAGTATCGAAACCAGGTTTCCCGTCCCTTCTTAAACCACCCTTCTGCCATTTCTTATACTCCATCATGGGCGTCGAAATTCTGACCCACCCACCAGCTGCCTGCACATCCTCCAGCGCATATCCAGAACCTTTTAGGACAAATCGGAGCATTTCCTCTTCAGTCTGAGGAAACAGGTGCCCATAGCCAAGACGGTCGGCCAACCTAGCCATGATGAGGTAATCATTGCGTGCCTCTCCCACAGGCTCAATCATTCTCTCACGTAGGCGGAAAATTGGACCATAAGTCATATATGAATAATTTTCAAACATTGTCGTAGCTGGCAGGAATATATCAGCGTATGCGGCATCAGCTGTAAATTGACGGTCAATACACACTACGAAGTCAAGTTTGGATAGAACTTCTCTCCAAATCGGAGTTTGTGGCCACGATGTCAGCAAAGAAGCGCCGTGGATGATGAGGGCGCGTGTCCGGTAGGGTTGTCCTTTGAGAACAGAGTCAACCAGTGCGATTGCATGTGCTTCCCCACGGTAGCTGGTGTAAACAGGGAACTTGTTTCGACCGATAGCCAGATTAACGTTTGGGTTATCTAGATTGCACGAACGGTTGACGGGGAATTCACTGTTAAGCATGGTGAGGCCTATACCACCCGGTACATCGAGCTGGTTGGCGAGGGCGAATAAGGTTAGCACTGCTCTGGCCGACTGGACGCCGCTATTGGAGTACTCCAGGCCGGTAAACATCAGTAATGACACACCGCCGGCATTGCAGATGCGCCGGGTAAGGTCTCGTATCGTATCTGCTGCAACCCATGTGGTGCTCTCTACTACTTCAGGTTTGAAATGCTGGACGTAAGTCTTCAGCGCATCAAAGCCATGACACCAGTTCTCAGCGAAATCCTCATCATATAGGTCTTCGTCTATCATCACTTCTATCATGCTTAAGGCTAGGGCACCATCGGTACCGGGCCGAATGGGAATCCATTGAGCATCGGTACGTATGGCTGTTTCTGTGTGGCGGGGGTCAATTACAACAATCTTTGCGCCACGCTTGGCTGCTGCCTCCAGCCGTTGCATGTCTACGGGAGGCGAATCTGTAGCGGGATTTGTGCCCCACACCACCACTATCTCCGCATTCTCTATATCGGGGAACATATTCATTTGCATCCGTCCCATAGTCACGTGGGGAGCAATCATGTGAACAGATACGTAACACAATGCGCCCACTCCTGTCGTGTTCGGAGATCCAAACGGAAATAGAATATTGGACGCCGAAGATACAACTACATCTCTTGGCTGATAGAGGTCACACAACGACAGCTCTTGAGCTCCGCGCCCGGCATAGATAGATACCGCTTCGGGTCCACATTCCCTCTTGATTTTCAGAAGATTCGTAGCGATAAGTTCATATGCTTCGTCCCAGCTAATACGATTGAAATCGTATGAGCCCTTGGGCCCCACGCGCTTCATGGGATGTTTGACTCGGTGTTTAGAGTAGACTATTTCTGGTGCATGTTTACCACGCCGACATATCATACCTAGTGTATGACTACTATCGGCCCGGATATCAACCAGCTTATCTTTGTCAAACCCCACCTCCACCCAGCAACCAGCCGGACATATGCCACAGAGCCCCTTTCGCCACTCTACTTTTGACTCGCATTCTTTCAATTTGCTAATAACCGATTCTATATGGGATATCGGTATATACCTTCTGCCTGACTATTTTTCCAGGAAATCTGGGGATGGTTAGTATTTCTGCCAGCCCTTCCCTTGACGCAGCCCTCGAACATAAGCCGCTTGACCGGCGTGAAGAACGCTATCATCTAGTATACTAACCAGGCGTACACCAACTGTCGGTAGTGGCTGGAACCACGGCTCGTTTAGTTCTCTATCGAGGTCGTTTTCGGATAAGGAGCTGATGTACTGCTTGCAGCGTTCTACCACCGCACGATTGTAACCTAATAGTGTTCTTGATTCAGGTGATTTAAACGCTGAAACTTGCTCCGGACTATGTCCGAATCCAACATCATCAGGCCCCGGTTGTCGACCGAACTTGGTATACCACTTGTCCGTAACCCAAAGCTGTTTCCCACCTGCTAAAGAGGCAATCTGGGCGTCTTGCTGACGTGTTAGATGCCAAACCAGCCAACCAATACTGTTACAGTCATACCTCGGCTGCCAATCCAGATCATCCTGAGTTAGGCCTTTGAGCACGTTTTCCAGGAACTCTGGGACACGGCTGTAACCATCAATAAGCAGGTCCTTCCATGCCATGACTATCTTCCTTTAACCGACAATCTTAATTCGTAGTCAAATTACTGTCGTGAATAGTCTAGAACTATCAACCGAACCTGTCAATAATATTCATAGAAGCCACATTAGGATGGTTTTTCTTTGTGTAAATAATGTATTTATCTATCGCAATTAGTGTAGAACCAATTTGGAAATTCAAGTATACGCTCAGTATCATGAGGTATTCAGCAATGCAACTGGTGCACGCCCTTTGGATGTTTCCAGACAGTTGCATCCCTGAGATGGTTTCACATCGTTCTGATTTGTAAATCCGTTCTTCCACGTCTAAGGGGCAAAATTTCTAGCTAAGTTTTCAAATATAGCCAAGACACTTTTGGTTTCGAGTATAGAGGCGCCGGCTTTTCAACGCTGGCGCTTTTTGTATCTGGATGAGGTATGGTGATAATGCAGGCGGGTTCTAAGATGCTCCTTTCCTTCAAGCTAGAGCCAAGCGAAATTATTCCAGCAGCCGTAGGTGATTCTCATCTGCTACAGCATCAGGGCGAAATGGGAATCCGGGACGCAAAGGCTTCGACTTCCTTGTGCCAGTTCACCTCCAGCGGCCCCTTGAGGCCAGTCACAAAAATCTTACCCTCGCCGATCTTGACCAGGCCCTTTTTCTGCAGCATTTCGTTGATGACAGG
Source organism: Dehalococcoidia bacterium (assembly GCA_029857995.1). Lineage (GTDB taxonomy): Bacteria > Chloroflexota > Dehalococcoidia > GIF9 > AB-539-J10 > RBG-13-51-36. Next base: position 5,261 of record JAOUFZ010000008.1, on the reverse strand, counting down.
GATGACGTGCTGGCACTTGCCTAGCTCCTCTTCTGTGGTGGGTATCCGTATCGCCTTCTCTGGCTCAGGTGCGAGCTCGGTGACCAGGACGGCGTACTTCGTTCCTGATGGCAGGTTGGCCTTCTTCAGGAAACCACGCATGTCTCCGATGGGCTTGCCGAAGCGACCCGGTGAGCTAAACAGGTACAGGTCGGCCGGCGCCACCTCCTTTGGTCTCACGTCTTTTACGTGATGGACGTTCACGGTGACCCCCTTGGCGGCCATCTGGTTCTTGAACTCCTCTGCTACCTTGGCTCCATTTCCGTACTTCGAGGCATGAAAATATTCGATCTTCATGGCGAACCTCCTATCCAGTTTGACTCCGACTCTTTGACTTCTATCCGGGCTGGCTCTATCTCAGACCTCTCTCATTCCCTCAGAGAGGATATCATTTAATTCTGTTTTTTGTCCCTAGTGCTCGCAGAAATCTCCTCAGATTCTATGCGGAATATTAATGGAGTTGCCAGACTTCTGCAACTATCTTCACAGGAGGTTTTGAACAGGTAAACGGATATTTTTGCCCTGAGCAAATGGTCAGGCAAAGTCTTCCACATGAACTGGCCTTCTCTCCACTTTTCAGGATGCTCTCCATGAGGTATAATATCGATAGTAGGGCAAGGAGGGAGCGACGATGATAAACAGGCTTTTGACACGAAAAGGTTGGCGCGTAGTGGCACACTCTCTGCTAGCGGCGGCTGGGATTGGCCTTCTTTACTTATTGTCCAAAATGGTGATAGGGGATATTCAGCAGGGGGACACGTTAAGCAGGTGTATTTTGGGCGTGGGAATCGCCTTTTCGCTATGGTTGGTGGCACTGGGAAGTATGCTGGCAAAGGCCGAGCTAACTGACTGGAGATAGTATCGTAACTGGACTAATAGCTCCTCTCGCCTTGGTAGTCTGCTACCCAGCGATGTCATTTCCTCGCGTAGCTTATAAGCAAGCGATAGTACGTCTGCGGATGCACCAAACTGGTCCAGTCAACTGGCGCCGCAAGATGGTATTATCCGGAGGAGAAGACAGTATTCGTGCCTAATGTAGCTATTGTGACTGACAGTGTGGCTGACCTGCCCCCTCAGGTCGCTGAGGAGTTTGGGATTACCGTGGTTCCGCTTGTTCTCCGCTTTGGCACGGACGTCTACAGAGATGGTCTCGACCTCAGTCCTGACGAGTTCTATGAGAGACTAAGGGGCAGCAAAGCTTTGCCTGCGACATCTGTGCCCCCACCAGTGGCTTTCGCCGATGTCTACGATAAGCTTGCCGAAAAAACAAACGAGATCGTGGTTATCAGTTTGACTTCCAGGCTCAGTGCCACCTATCAGGTGGCGTTACAAGCTGTGGGGTTGATGAAGAAGCGATGTCGTGTAGAAGTCCTGGACTCGCAATGGGCGGTTATGGCGCAGGGTTTCATAACAATTGCTGCTGCCAAAGCAGCCCGAGCTGGGGCTAGCCTTGACGAAGTGCTGGATGCGGCCCGTCGCACCATGCGCCGGGTAGACATGCGTGCTGCCTTTGATACTCTTCAATACCTGGAACGCGGCGGGCGCATAGGCAAAGCGCAGGCCCTTCTTGGTTCGTTACTCAAGGTGAACCCGATCATTGGCCTTAAGGATGGCGAAGTGTATCCCGTTGCTCGGGAACGCTCTCGAGCTAAGGCGGTAGACTATCTGCACGACTTTGTCACAAGCTTTGGCAATGTCGAAGGGTTGGCTGTGGAGTACGCCGCTGACTTAGATGAGGCGAACAAGTTAGTCCAGAGGCTCCGCTCAGAGTATCCTCAGATCCCTATTTACCTTTCGCGTACAAGCCCTGTCATCGGCACACACACCGGACCTGGTCTCATTCTTGTTACCGTGCTGGGAGACAGACAGTCTGCCGCCCCGCAGCGATAGAACATCGCGGAAAATAGAGCAGGTTGAGCTTATCCAAGAATCGATTTCAGCAAGTCCGAGGATGCGATGTTGCCGTGAATAGGGCATGAGCCAGCACTTCAGGTGAGGATATGCCATTAGGTATTCTCAGCGTTATCATCGGCTATCTATTAGGCTCTATTCCTACAGCCTACATTGTGTCTCGCGTAAGGAAAGGCACAGATATTCGGACAATTGGCTCTCGTAACATGGGTGGCGCCAATGTTATGCGCGAAATCGGTACTCACGAAGGCGTTTTTGTCGGTCTCTTCGATATCGCGAAAGGGGCGGGGGCTATATTAATTGCCCGGGCTCTAGACGTTTCAGAACTCTGGGTCTTCGGGACTGGTTTTGCGGCTGTGGTGGGACACAACTTCCCTCTGTTTGCAGGCTTCCGGGGCGGCCGAGGTTCAGCCACCGTCATAGGCATCTTTCTCGTGCTGGCCCCTAAGGCAACACTGGTTACGCTAGCAGTAGTAGCGATTCCGTTCTTTGCCAGTCGTAAATTCGGGGGAGCTATAATCATCGGATTCGCCCTGTTGCCCCTGTTTGCCTGGTTGTTGGAAGGCTCGTTGTCACTGGTACTTTATGCATTAGCTATTGACCTCTTTATGTTGATCCGCAATCTGCCCGATATTAGACGGGTGCTGGCTAAAGGCATAATAACGGACATGATATACGACAGGCAGCGCAAGAAAACGAAATAATGCCATCACTCGGGGTTATCCAAGCCTTCATAAGGAGTCCGGACTGAGGCATAATACTTTGCCTCGCCTTTGTACGTGCTATATAATTACGGAGGCATCGGCGTGTTGAATTTGTACCAGCACCAAATATCAAATCAGAAGGAGAAAACAATGACACAAGAGGTCTATAACAGACTGGGTGAGGCGCTCAATACCCGTAGTATGGCATATCCTTCAATACCCTGCGACGAGTTCTATGTTCTGGCTGCTGAGCTATTTACTCCCGAGCAGGCGGAGATTGCCTCCAACATGCCCGTTGATCCGGTTTCTGCTGGGGAACTTGCCGCCAAAATGAAAATGTCTGATGTTGCCGGATTAAGTAAGCAGCTAGATGAAATGGCAGACCGAGGGCTGGTAAGGGTCAAAGAAAGGGCTGGCGAACGATTGTATGAGCTCATGCCATTGGTGCCGGGCATCATCGAACTGCAGTTCATGCACGGCCGCACGGACGAACGTACCAAGCGTCTGGCGCAGCTTTTCAAAAGCTATGGCAAGGCTGTGAAAAATATTCTGCCGCCCACCCCGGCACCTGCTGCCATTGAAAAGCCGAAAGCCAGAACAGTTGTCGTAAAGCAGGACATCCACGGTAAGACTACCGTCTTGCCTTATGATGAAGTGATGAAGCTTATTGACAAGACTGAATATATCGCTGCTGGGACCTGCGTTTGCCGTCACCAGGGCGATCTGCTTGATAGACCTTGTGACAAGCCGAAGGACAACCTTTGTATGATTTTCGGTCCATCGGCACAATTTGCTCAGAGCTATGGCTTCGTCAACCTCATTTCTAAGGAGGAAGCTCGACGGAGAATTGACGAGGCAGAGAAAGCCGGACTGGTACATAACTACGCCAACAGCCGGGACAGATATATCGACCTACTCTGCAACTGCTGCGGTTGTCATTGCTTCATACTTAGGGCAGCTAAACGTTCTCCGCTACCCAGCGAGTTCGTTATCGCCAACTGGGTCATAAACATAGATGACGATGCTTGCGTCGGCTGTGGTGTCTGTATCGACCGCTGCTGGATGGAAGCCTTGAAAATGGACGGCGATTTGTTGATACGTGATTCCAATCGATGCATCGGCTGCGGCATCTGCCGTTATGTCTGCCCATCGGACGCCATGAGACTGGTGCCCCGAGAAGCCACCTCCACCAAAAGCTGATGTAGTTCGAATCACGGATAGTAAGAAGTTTGACCTTAGAAGCCGTCGTCTAGGATGAAGGAAATCAGCTACGACTGGTGGAGGAATATCCGGTTACATGACAATCATAGTACTATATCTGAGTCTGGAGACAAGCCCGCAAGGGCTAGACAAGGTCGGTCGTAAATGCTACTTTATTTATGGTCCATGATTTATAGTCCATGACAGGAGGTGGCAGAATGACCTATAAGAGGTACGATATGCTAACGGTGCTGGTGTGGGTGATTCTGGGTGCTGCTCTGATAATCCTCGGCTTCTTTCTGAGGAGGCCTGACTTCGGGGAAAGAGTCTGGTGGGTCGTAATGGGGGTGGGAGTAGCGCTGGTGGTAGTAGGAATTGTCAGCATCGTCTTTAGTATGAGACAAGATGTCGAGTTGGAGTGTCCTCATTGTGGCGCGAAAGTAGTGCCACGGGTTCAATCAAGCACCAGCCACCTGTATCTTTCAAAGAAGGAAGAGGGGGCAGCGAGTTCTCCTGAAGAAGAGGCGAAAAGTCCCAAGGATTGAGGGGCCCGGCCGCAATATTACGCAATATTTGTGGCCCTGCCTGGCGGTGTCATTGGCATCAGAAGAAAGTATAATGATGCCAGCAGTCGGGGTTTATGTGAGCTTTCATAGGTGGTCCCGACTGGGCGATCGTCCAAAGTGTGTATTCGACAATCTTACACTTGACTGTACTTTCTCTGGCATGGCATAGTCATCAGCAGGCCACTCGCCGACAACTCCCGAACGACAGCGCGAAACTGCGTTGCATGCCCGTGAGATGATTAAACCGCCAACTATCATTTTGGAAGAAGCAGGATGTCGCAAGGAGCGCAGAGCATGAAAGCAGTATGCAGGCGAAGGAAACACCATTGCCTCGCACGGCTTGGCATTTTATTGATTGCTGCAAGCTTGATAGTGGGGACGGCAGGGTGTGAGTCTCCTCCCGATTACCCGGGAATACGGGACTGGTATGACCTAGATGCCATCAGAGATGATTTGGGGGGCCATTATCTTCTGATGAACGACCTCGATTCCGCTACTGCTGGCTATGTGGAGCTCGCGAGCAAAGCAGCTAATCAAGGAAAGGGCTGGCAGCCCATTGGGACTTCTGATGACCCATTTGCGGGGAGTCTCGACGGTCAGGGTTACGAGATAAGTGACATGTTTATCAACCGCCCTGACGAAATTGTGGTAGGGCTTTTCGGTGCTGTTGATGCGGGAGGAGTCATCCAGAATGTCAAGATGCCGAACGCTGATGTAACAGGCGAGTGGGCAGTTGGTGGTCTGCTGGGAGAAAACTGGGGTGATGTGCACGACTCGTATTCGGGCGGCACCGTGAGTGGCGAGGATTGTGTCGGTGGCTTGGTGGGGGGTAATGCCGGGG
>JAOUFZ010000118.1 GCA_029857995.1 Dehalococcoidia bacterium | reverse complement strand
AGATGATGGAATAGTTCCTTAGCTAGCTTGTTGCCGCTTTTCCGGCTTGCCTTCTGGTAAAACTCTTTGCCATCCGCCTCCATCCGAACAGCGAGCTGAAGGATCTCTAGCGTCCTGGCCTGTTCATTTTCCATTTACTTACTCCTTCTGAAACCTTAAGAGCTAACTAATTCCATATCCTGGCCACAACAGACCAGAGTGCCGCCGCCAACCTTGGTCACCGTCACCTCATTGCCGCAGACATTGCAGCGATATTTTTCACCAACTTTTTTAACAGCCATTTCCATCCTCCTTTACAGTATTATTTATTTGCTGAGCCTCTGAAGATAGCGATGAGCTTGAAGTGCAGCCTTGGCTCCTTCGCCGGCGGCTATCACTATTTGCTTGTCAGGTACGCTGGTAACGTCTCCCGCAGCGAAAAAGCCAGGCGCACCGGTTTCATTGCCACAGTTAACCTCAACCTCCGCAAGACGGTTTAGAGTGACTAGCTCCTTTACCAGATCTGAGTTGGGGATAAGCCCGATCTCAACAAATACTCCACCAACATCCAGTTCCTTTTCCTGTTTGCTTTGCAAGTCCCTTATTTTTATCCCCTCAACGCGGCTCTCTCCATTTATCTCCAGGACTTCATACTCCAGGAATATCGTCAAGTTGTTGGCACTTTTCGCTTTGTCAATAAGGATTTGGTCGCCGGTGAGGGGAGTTAGCGATACTAAATAAACATGGTCGGCTATTTTGACCATGTCGTCTACAGCTTCCAATGCCGAGTTGCCGCCACCAATGACAGCCACCTTAACATCAGCGAAAAGGGGGCCATCACAGATAGCGCAGTAGGTAACCCCCCTTCCCAGCAACTCCTTCTCTCCAGGAACATTTAGCTGGCGAGGACGTTTACCTGTAGCTAGTATGACCGCCTTGGCCTGGTAGGTCTCACCGCTATCCGCCCTGACCTCAAAGCCTCCATCCACTCTCGATAGCCTTTCAGCTCTCCTGCTGACTTCGACTTTTACATCTGTGGGGAACTGCTTGACCTGCTCATCAAATTTCTGCATCAACTCGCGGCCTTCAATGAATTGATAACCCATATAGTTTTCTACAAGCCAGGTAGTGAGTCCCTGTCCTCCTATGTCGTAGCTTAGCAGCAATGTATTCAGCTTTTTTCTCGCCGCATAAACTGCTGCCGTCATACCAGCCGGGCCGCCGCCAATAATAATCAGTTCATACATAGCTTGTTCTAGCGGACTAAAGTCCTAATTTCTTTCTGAGCTCTGCCTCATTGAAGCCGACCAGCACTTCGCTATCGAAACAGATTGTGGGGACTGTCAGTGAATTATACTTGGTCTTCATTTCCTCTCTGGCCGTTTTGTCTTTGCCTATGTCCAATTCCTGATACTTGACGCCGTTATCATCCAGAAACTTCTTGGCCATCTTGCAGTAAGGACAAGTAGGGGTGGTGTAGATTTTAACCTCGCGTGCCATTTTACCTCCTTAGCTTTTATTTAAAGCAGTTTGCCTGCTCCCAGCTAAAATTAATATAAAGAAGCTGCCAAAGCAATACTCGGCAGCCATACTAAACGCCTACCTTAGGACTAGCTTTGATTGTATCTTGTATACCATCGGCCCCACCCGCATAACCTTCCGCTATAAGGCGAGGTGAATAGAGTGGTAAAGTTACTTAATGTTACAGGAGAAGCCAGTTATTCGTCAAGCAGCGGCGTAATTGTGAGCCCCGACTTGTCGGGGCGATGAGACTCAACAATTGACCTTTCGCGGACGCAGAATTGGTAACGCAGAAAGGGCAAACTCTGTGGAAGAGTTTGCCCTTTCTGGTTTGAAAGGTTTAGGTTTGAGCCCGGCGCCGTCTTAGCACCAGCACGCTCGCAGCGAGTATGAAGGCTGCCAATAAGGCAATCCAGGGTAGCAGCACACGCACCTTACCCGCGCTCGCGGGCCCTTGACCGAAGTCATGAATATTCTTGTTAGCAACGGGGAACGCCGTTGATAGGATGTGACGTTTGACCTTTTTCGGTACCTGTCCCTCGCCCATGTTAGACTCGCTTGTCACCGCAGTCGCACCCATACAGCTCGTCACTTATATATGAATCCTATGTATTTGGAAGGTGCACGACTGCTGTGTATGATGCTATTTCAGAAAAGAATAACAAGCCCGCAAAAAAATATCAATACCGTGTGCTGCTTCATACGATTAGTGACACCCTTTTCTTTATTTTTTGTCGGTGGAGCTTAAGAAATTTTTCTGGAATAAGGTATCCCAGTGCCTGGCGAGGTCGTACGTTGTTATAGAGTTTTTCCAGATGTCCGTTAAGCTTGGGGGAGCATGGCGGCAAAGGAAATTGCCTTATGTCTCCCCTTTGGCATCCCTCCTGGCATGCAGTGATCGAACCATTGAAATCTCTGCCTGACTGTCCTTAATAACACCGCGATACTTGCCAGGGGCTCATATCCCGGAACTTTGCTGTAAACATTCATAATGCGGCCATCACGGCGTCCTTTCATAACGTATGTGTCACTAATCTATCTGAACTAGATCAGGGCCCATCCTGGCGTGACAACCCGAGCAGAGGGCGCCTCGACATTACATTGTGCGAGCCGCCACGCTTTTCTCACTGAGATTTTGGTATGGTTTGGCATTTCGGGTTCAGTTCTTAGTATTGTATTCTTCGGGTTAGGCGCCAAACTTGTCCAGCTTCAAAGCGTTAGCCATAGCTAAGGGCATAATCTCCGTAGCCGGGAAACGCCCCATACCGCCAGCCAGGCAGGCGCGTTCTGAGAACTCGGTGACATCATCGGGGCGACACCATTTGGACTTCAGCATGAAGGGAACCGGATGCCAGCTATGCATGGCTAAGGTTGCCGGCGTAGAGTGGTCTCCGGTGATAATCAGGACATCCGGGTCTAAACTGAGCAAACCGGGGAGGGCCTCGTCGAGTTCCTCGATGGCCTGCACTTTAGCCGGGAAGTCGCCGTCCTCCCCTCGAGCATCGGTGCTCTTATAATGGATGAAGAAGAAGTCGTATTTGGCGTAGTGGCGGTGTAGACCGTTCAGTTGGTCTGTTATGCTTTCGCCGCCTGGCAATACTTTCATACCTGCCAGCCTGGCCAGTCCCCGGTACATAGGGTACGTGGCAATGGCGGCTGGCTTTAGTTTGTAGATCTCAGATATAGAAGGAATGTGAGGTCGGCGAGAGAAGCCTCGCAGAAGCACCATGTTGGCAGGGGTTTTACCTTGCAAGAGATTCCTTGCTCGAGACACAAATTCGTTGGCAATGTCCGCGGTCTTCTGTGCTTGCGGCGATAATGCCTCTATTTTCTTGGGGGCTTGCCCTATTTGCTGGGGATCAGAATCTCCTAGCTCGGGAGACAACCCTTCGCCCCGGAGGATGAGCACAAATCTATGTTCCTTCACCGGCAGCACGGAAATCTCAGCCCCTTCTACGGTGATATTACTCAATAAGCGGCATAACACGGTATTTCTATCTGTGGAAATCCGTCCTGCCCTCCTGTGGGTAATGATTCCCTTGTCATCAACCGTGCAGAAATTACCCCGGGCTGCGATATCGTGTGGCTTCAGTTCTAAGTCTATCCCCAGAGCTTCGAGGACTCCCCGCCCGATATGATATTGGACGGGGTCATAGCCAAAAATGGCTAGATGGCCCGGCGCACTGCCCGGCGTAATTCCCGGACTGACTGGGTCAATGAGCCCGCAAAGGGAGTCCCTGGCTATGCGATTCAGGTTGGGCTTCTTGGCTGATTCCAGTTCTGTTTTGCCTGTTTCGGGATGAGGTAGACCGCCCAGGCCATCTATTATCAGAAGCACTATTTTAGACGGGGATGTCCGGGATATCATCCTCATGTGCTCAACCCCAATCATGGTACCTGTTATTTTACTCGGAGGTGTAGCCCGGTTCAAGTCTGGCGATTGATGAAGCTCAATTGATAACAATAAGAAACTTACCTATTGACGAAATACTTGCTTTCATATCATACTAGTAGCAGTTAAATTACAGGAGGTGATAATCTATGCCTATTATACTAGTCGGAGGGATCATCGCCCTCATCTTCGGTATCGTCATAATGATTTTCCCCAAAATCCTCAATTATCTGATTGGCATCTTCTTGATATTATGTGGGGTGTTAGCGCTTATTATCCATTTCACTTAGCCCGAAGCTCCCAAGATTCACTGGCGGGTGGTGGAGAGCCAAAACCCTGACCTTCATCAGCCTGAGGAAGGATAAGCTGTGGCTGGGTCGAGAGATTTCGCCCTCCAGCAGCTAATTCGTGTCTTGAAAATCGGGGCAGTTGGGTGAAGCGGTATTATTGTGGCGACGCACATTCTTTCTTCCGGGCGTAGATGGCAAGGCTCTTGGGGCATAAGGGATTTAGTAAGCCTTCTACCCAGCGGAAGAACCTGTGATTAGCGCGTAAGTCCCATTCCAAAAATCTGTTATACAGAGAAGGAACCGAAGCCTTTTCTTTTTTGACCCCGAAAACACAGCGAAGCATCCAGTAAAAGGAGTGAAGGGCATGTTTGTGGCGGACCGTATAAACGGATAGGCCAGCAGTGTCCACAAGGTCGAGAAGCTCTCGAGTCCTGTATTTTCTGATGTGCCCTCCGGGGAAACCATAATACTCTCTGGATAACTTCCAGCAGATTGATTCAGCCAAATAATGAGGCACGCTAATCCCGATGGCCCCGTCTTTGCGCAGTACTCTAATCAACTCCTCGACTGCGATTTTGTCTTCAGGAATATGCTCCAGGACTTCAGAACAAATAATCTTATCAAAGCTGCCATCTTTGAATGGTAGCTTTGTCACATTCGCTACGAGAAGATGGTAGTTGTCCTTGATTTCCTTTTGCTCTTTTAATGAGTCAAGCATATACTTGTTCTTTTTGACGCAGACTGTGTCAATGTCAAAGGCCACGACGGGGGCATGATTTCTATTGTAGACTTCCCACGAGTGCCTGCCGTCGCCACAGCCGGCGTCTAGAGTAATGTCCCCATCATTAATACCCAGAAGGTCAGGTTCTAT
>JAOUFZ010000117.1 GCA_029857995.1 Dehalococcoidia bacterium | reverse complement strand
AGTCGGTGGTGGTCCGGCTGGCATGCAGGCTGCCGTTGTGGCGGCACAGAGAGGTCACAAGGTTACTCTGTTTGAAAAGGATGCGAAGCTGGGTGGGCAACTGAATATAGCCGCTCTACCTCCATTTAAGGCCGATATCTTCCCCTGGATAAACTATCTGGTCAATCAGGTTGAGAAAGCTGGAGTGGAAGTCAAGCTTAATACAGATGCCACTGCTGAAATCGTTATTAAAGAGAATCCAGATGCCGTTGTGATAGCCACAGGAGGCACTCCAGCCATGCCTGACATACCTGGCATTGATAAATCAAATGTGGTTACTGCCCAGGATGTACTCTCGGGCAAAGCCAAGATAGGACAGAATGTGGTCATCATCGGCGGGGGGATGGTTGGCTGTGAGACAGGGCACTATCTGGCGAAACAGGGAAAGACCGTGACCATCATCGAAATACTGAAGCGAATGGCTAACGACATGTTCCTCATGACAAGGCGCCGTCTCATGGATGGGCTGAGGAAAGAAAAGGTGACCCTGCTGGCCAGCGCGACGTGTGAAGAGATAAAGGAAGGCAGTGTTCGAGTGGCTACTGCTGATGGTAAGAAGGAAACCATTTCAGCCGACACAATCATCATAGCAGCCGGCTACACAGCGAATGATCGCCTGTACAAAGCTCTGGAAAGTAAAGTGCCCGAAATATGCTGCATAGGCAATTCTTCTGAACCGCGGAGAATACTGGAAGCTACCAGCGAGGGGTACCAGGCCGGCCTGGCGTTATAAGCGTTTCGGGAGCTTGGCTATCCGGACCACCGGATGGTCAGGAAGAGGTTTAGAGTCTGCCTAAGGACGGGATTGCATGTTTGCCTGATCTGCAAAACATGGTGCTCTCTTGACATAGGATACGAAAACCCAATGGTATGCAAGGCAGAGAAGGAAGGAGTGGGGTATGAAGCTAGTGACTTTCGAGGTTTCAACACCAGTTGGCCAGATACAGCGCGTCGGAGCCATACACCAGAATCAGATTATCGACCTCAACATGGGCTATACGCGCTACTTGGCTGACAAGCATCGCAATATTCAGGCCTACGAACTAGCAGCAGCAATCCTGCCGCCTGACATGATTGCCTTCTTCAGGAGGGGAGAAGAGGGGAAAGACAAGGCTGAGCTGACCATCGATTATGCTGCGAAATACGGGGTCAAAGACGGCTTGCTTGGTCCCCGGGGAGAGAAGATAGTCTACGAGATGGGTCAAGTCAAGCTGAAGGCACCTGTGCCGCGGCCGAATTCCCTTCGGGATTATCTCTCCTTCGAGGGCCACTCCAGCTTTTCCGGGAAGAGGCAACTTGACAAGGGCTGGTACGAGATACCGGTATGCTATAAGGGGAATCCGGACACTGTCATCGGTCCCGAAGAAGTCATTCCCTGGCCCGCCTTTACCGACCTGCTGGATTATGAATTGGAATACGGCGTATACATTGGCAAAGAAGGAAAGAACATCCCAAGGGAACGAGCAGAGGAACATATTGCTGGCTATACTATCTTCAACGATGTCAGTGCCCGTGATATCCAGTTGAAGGAGATGGTGGCAGGCGGACTCGGTCCGGCTAAGGGCAAAGACACCTGTAGTGTCATGGGACCTTGCCTGGTGACACCTGATGAGGTAAACCCTAAAAACCTGCGGATGACGGCCCGTGTCAATGGTGAGTTATGGTCGGATAATAACAGCGGCACGGCTTACTGGACCTGGCCCCAGATTATTGAGTTTGCTTCCATGGAGGAGACGCTATATCCTGGTGATTTCTTGGGCTCGGGGACGGTGGAGGGTGGTTGTGGTATGGAGCTAAACCGCTGGATTCAGCCTGGCGATGTCATCGAACTGGAGGTGGAAGGCATCGGCATCCTCAAGAACCGCGTCGGAGAGAAGCCGCCCAAGCGCACATTCACCCGTTGATATTCCTGTCTACAGGGTGTTTTGCACACCATCAAGCGGCCTGGGTGATTGGAATTTAAATACAGTTAGGAAGGAGGGGACACTATGAACAAAGAATACACGGTCCCGACCTGGGAACCAGGGGTCAAGCAATTGGCTCCCAATGTCTATGCCTATATCCAGGCAAAAGCTACCTGGTACTGGAGCAATGCTGGATTCATTGTGGGTAAGGATTATGTGGTGGTCGTGGACTCGATGGCCACGGTTGGCCTGACCCAGAGATTCAAGGAGGAGATTAGGAAGATCACCAATAAGCCAATCCGCTATTTGATCAATACCCATCACCATGGAGACCATACCTATGGAAACCATGTGTTTGCCGGGGCTACCATAATCTCGCATGAGTACTGCCGCCATGAGGTAACAGAGGCAGGTATGATGGATCCCAACCTGCTAAATACCATCTTCCCTGAATTCGATTTCCGGGGCATAGCGGCTACGCCAGCTCATATCACCTTCGACAAGCATCTTACACTGCATATGGATGAGCGGGAGGTCAAGCTGGTGCACTTCGGGCCTGGCCATACTATAGGCGACATAATTGTGTATTTACCCGAAGAGGGTATTATCTTTGCCGGCGACTTCATTTTCTTGTATTCCACCCCGCTGGGTATGGAAGGGTCCTTTGCCGGCTGGCTCAAGAACCTGGATGCCATGACGAAGCTGGGTGCTCAGGCCTATGTCCCCGGCCATGGGCCGGTGTGTGAAATAGAAGGGCTGAATCTGTGTCGCGAATATCTGGTCTTGGTCCGACGTGAGGCCAAAAAACGGTTCGACAAAGGCATGACCGTTGATCAAGCCGCCAGAGACATTGCCTTGGGGCAATTTAGTCAATGGCCTAACCACGAGCGCATTTTGCTCAATGTAGAGCGCTTATGGCGCGAGTTCCGCGGCGAAGACCCGACCACGTCCAAGCTGAATATTACCGAAGCCTTCTTACGGATGGATGCCATGGCCAAAGGCCGGAGAGTTGTAGCACACGATTATGATTAATTGAGGATGACAAATAGCCCAACCTGTTCAAGGTCGGACAAAATCTCGTTTCGTTAACAGTTAAGTCTCTCCAAAAGCCTTAAGAATCTCCTAGCCTATCATCTTGCTACCGTTTCTTGGCTTGAGCCTCGGGGCTCAGCCCCTATCACTCAATTGGCCGACTTTTTTGCCAATCCGACGGTGATCTGAAGGGAACGAAAAAATGCTTGACAGTGTGTGGAAGAGTGATAAAGTATAGACTAAGATTTTGGTGAAACTAAATCATTACTGGTGCCTATATTAGTGGGGCACGCTTATTTTCTCAATGGCTAATATGGATTTGAGCGAAGAAAAGAAGCTCGTCAAAGAAGCACAAAAAGCCCCCGATGCTTTTGTCAAACTCTACGACGAGTATTATCCCAGAATCTTTGGCTACGTCCTGAGGCGAAGTGCCAATCTTGAAGCTGCTCAGGATATCACTTCGGAGACATTTCTGAAGGCATTGGGGAAGCTCTGGCAATTTCAATGGCGCAATGTCTCTTTTTCTTCGTGGCTATACAAAATCGCCACCAATGAGGTCAACCAGTACTTTAGAAAAGCCGAATACAAGAAATCCGTGTCACTGGAGGAATTACAGGAACAGGGTTTTGAACTCCTATCACCCCATGACCCCGAAAACGAACTAATAGAAGCGCAGGAAAAATTAAAGCAACATCAGGATTTTCTAGAAATTCAGGGAAAGATCGTCCGGCTCCCTGCTAAATACCAGGAGGTCATTACTCTCAGATTCTTTGAAAAAAAACAGATCAAAGAGATCGCTGAGATCCTGGGAAAAAGGGAAGGGACGATAAAATCCTTGCTTCATCGGGCAGTGGAGAAACTAAGAGAAATAGACTAAACCACCCCGCCAAAATCGCAGGATTTCTTTGGACCAACAATGCAACCTTTATTGGCATTGTGCATTTACAGTAACAGAAGGAGGAAAAGTGCATGAAATACGAGGACTTAATTAAGAAACTGGAAAACCTTAAGACTCCGGATATCGAGCTTCCCGGCCGTAGGCAAGCCTTGAAGATGTTTTTGCTCAACTCCGGGCGTTTTAAGGAGAGGACGATTATGAATTGGGCAAAAGTATTAGCCCCCATCACCGCTGCTGTGCTTCTAATAGCGGTTGTGGGACTTTTCGCGGTGGATAGGCCCGGGCCTCTGTATCTGGGAGGGAATGAAATCAGCAAGTTCGCTTCTTATGGGGAATTACAGGAATTTGTAAGAACGAACGCAGGATATAAACAATTCTCTTGGCGATTAGTCGGAGGAGATGTCATCCTTGCACCAGAGAGCGCAGAAGATTTCACCCCTGCGCCATCTGTCACAGACCACTCTACCACCAATATCCAGGTAGGCGGGGTGGATGAGGCAGATATCGTCAAGACCGACGGTGTGTATATCTATTTCGCTTCAGGGAACAAGACTATCATCGTGAGAGCGTATCCCCCTGAACAAGCTCAGGTCGTATCCGAAATCGAGCTAGAAGGCACAGTGATAGGGATATTCATAAACGGGGACAGACTGATCGTGTTCGAGGAGGAAACCCCGTATTATCCTCCCTATTATGACGTCCGGTGGGAAGGTGTAGACAAGATGTACGTGCCGTACAGATCACCTAAGACGTATGTCAAGGTATATGATGTTTTAGACAGAGCAAACCCCCGGCTGCAAAGGGAGATTTCCGCCAATGGTCAATATATCAGTTCCAGAATGATAGGCGATTATGCCTATGTGGTGGTGAACGAGCCTGTGTATGAACAAGACGATGAATTGAACCTGCCCGAAATTTCTGTTGGCGATGAAGAGAAGGAAATACCGGCTGAAGATATCTACTATTCTGATGTGTCTGACTACTATTACATGTACACCACTATCATAGCGGTAAACACACAGAACGATGACCAGGAGCCCACATATGAAACAATCCTGCTGGGAGCCAGCAGCAACCTGTATGTCTCTACGGATAGCATTTACCTGACCTTCCCGGTATGGGGAGGGGACGTGGGCGATTCCCAAAAGACCTCTATCCACCGCATCCACGTTGAGGGTAGCC
>JAOUFZ010000116.1 GCA_029857995.1 Dehalococcoidia bacterium | reverse complement strand
CTGTCGGTTAGATGCTCTATGTAGTAAGAGCCGCCAAGTGGGTCAACAACACTGGCAATGTCACTCTCGCAGCAAATATTAGGCTACGAGAGTGACATTGCCAGTGTTGTTGACCCACTTGGCGGCTCTTACTACATAGAGCATCTAACCGACAGCCTGGAAAAGGAAGCCGCTGAGTATATCGCGAAAATCGACAGCCTTGGTGGTGCCGTAGCTGCCATAGAGCAAGGATATCAACAGAGGGAAATTCAGGACTCCTCGTACCGCTACCAGAAAGAAATTGAAAGCGGTAAACGCACCGTGGTAGGGGTGAACAAATTCGTCTCCCCCTATCCTAAGATAGTGGGGCTGCTTCGAGTCAAGCCCGAAGTGGAGAAAAAACAGAGGGAAAGGACTGCCCAGGTCAGGAAAGACAGGGACAACGGCAAAGCCAAGCAGGCGCTTAAGCAATTGGAGGATGTCGCCCGAAGCAAGGATAATACCATGCCGGCTTTTCTTGAATGTGTGGATGCTTACGCCACCGAGGGTGAGATATGTGATGTACTGCGCAAGGTTTTTGGCACCCAGAAAGAATTCCTGGTCTTTTGAGAGACAGCCTTCCAGATTTATGTCACTAGCTTTAAAGGAGGTGAAATGGCCAAGAAAGTTGACCACATCGGTATTTTAGTTAGCAACCTCGAGGAAGCGATAAAGCTTTACAAGGATTGTTTCGGTGCTGAGGTTGACAAGATTGAAACCCTGGCGGAGCGCGGAGTAAAGGCAGCTATCCTTTCCTTAGGACATGGTGCTAATCTGGAACTCTTGGAACCGCTTCCCGACAGCAACATGGCTAAGGTCCTGAAAAAAAGGGGGGAGGGCCTTCACCATATAACTTTCGAGGTTGACAATGTAGATAAGGAGCTCAGCCACCTCTCCGAAAGGGGAATAGAATTAATTGATAAGAAGGCTCGCCCCGGATTCGAGGGCCTGGTGGCTTTCATTCACCCTAAATCGCTTAGAGGGGTGCTTGTTGAGCTTTGTCAGAAAGGCTGAGAGGAGCAGACTATGAGCAAAGGTAGGATTCGTGTTCTGCTAGCCAAGCCTGGCTTGGATGGGCATGACCGAGGTGCTAAAGTGGTAGCTAGAGCTTTGCGGGACGCCGGCATGGAGGTAATCTATACTGGTATCCGACAGACTCCCGAGATGATTGTCGAGGCAGCTATCCAGGAGGATGTAGATGTTGTGGGGTTGAGCATCCTGTCGGGAGCTCATTTAGAGCTCTTCCCTCCAATCATAGAAGGATTGAGGAAAAAAGGAAGAGAAGACATCCTGGTGATCACCGGCGGCATAATACCCGAGGACGATGTCCCCGGTTTACAGCAAATGGGCGTAAAAGCTGTTTTTGGCCCGGGCACTTCCACAGAGGATATCATCCGCTTCATCCAGAAGGAAATAACCCGGCGCTCAGCACCCTGAGTGCTGGGCAACGCCAATAAGGTCAGTAATATTCTCCACCCCTTTGTCCAGCATAAAATGCTTTATCCCCTCCAGTATAGTGAGACAGATGTCAGGACTAGTGAGGCAGGCCGTGCCAATCTGTATGGCAGTAGCTCCAGCCATAATAAATTCCAGGGCATCCTCAGCACAAGCAATGCCGCCGCATCCTATCACTGGAATACGAACCACTTTGGCTGCCTCGAATACCATATGAAGCGCCACAGGCTTGATAACAGGACCAGAAACTCCGCCTACAATATTTCCCAGGCACGGCTTCCTTCGGTCTATGTCGATTGCCATGCCCTTCAATGTGTTAATCAGGCATATGGCATCAGCTCCAGCTTCTTCCACGGCTAAAGCAATTTCCCTAATGTCGGTTACATTAGGACTCAACTTGACCATAACCGGCAAACTGGTGACAGTTTTAACTGCTGAAGTCACCTGAGCAGCGAGCTTGGAGTCGACACCAAACTCCATCCCGCCTGCGGAAATATTGGGGCAGCTAATATTTAACTCAATGCCGCTGACGCCAGGCACGCCTTCTAATTTCCGGCTCGCAGCCACATACTCGTCTATTGTTTCTCCGGCAACATTAACGATAACCGGAACTTGCCACCCTGCCCACACAGGCGCCTTTTCTTCAATCAGGGCATCAATACCGATATTCTCCAATCCCACAGAATTAAGCAGACCACCGGCAGTCTCCGCTAGGCGTGGTTGAGCATTACCCCTTCTGGGCACAAGGGTTGTCCCTTTACAGACAACGGCGCCTAGCTTTTGAATATCAGCAATCTCAGCATACTCTATGCCATAACCAGCTATGCCCGCTGCTATCATCACAGGATTAGACAGGGCTAGTCCCTTCGCATGCCGCGGCGCTAGTTGCACGCGAAGGTTGGGTGACTTTTTCATTGTCTAAGACTTTATCACTGCTCGGGGGAAAAAAGAAAGGACTAGATTAACCCAGAGAGTCTTGCGACTTTTTGGGGGCCCGAACAAGAATTTGATTCCGGAGTGATAGGGACTCTGTCAAAATCACGAGACCTTCGTGCGGCAGTTTAACCAAGTGGCACGATTCTCACCTTGCCCCAGACACCCATCTTGTCGCCCACAATGATAACCAGACCACGTAATCCCTCGATACTCTGGGCTTTTTCGATTGCCTGAGGAATATCGTCTGCGGTCTTGACTATATTGCATAGGGCTGTAGCTGCGGCATCAGCTAAAGCTGTCGATGGTGAGAGGACAATAACGGCGTCGGCGCTGCCCAAGCTTAAAGAATGTCCTACGGTTCCTGAAGAGGTACATATGCCCAGCGGTGTTTCTCGTGGCATGATTTCCAGGGCAATTTTTTTGGTAAAAGAGGATTCCCCCGCATAGATGCCCACCAGCCTCTTTTTGGATATTTTCAGAAAAATGTCGCCGCCATTCTCCACGACTATTTCCGGCGAGAAAGCAAGTAAATCCCTGCCTATCGCTTCAGCAATGGCGCCAGCTACCGCCGCCATAGGACCAACACCAGCTAGCTGAGATACCCTGGCCATTTCTTTGACGATAGTCGGGGCTCCGGCTTCAGCCTGATAAGGTTGCAACGTCGTCAGGAAAATAGGATGACGCCCAATATATGACTCTAGAGAGCCGCGGTGCTTCAGCACAGAATCGAGAGCTTTATCCTTCAGATTACGCCGGGAGCGGATGTATAAGTCTGTTTGCTTCACCGTAAGTTCAAAGGAAACCAAATCGTCGTCCTTAATCCAGTGGCGGTAGAAACGTGGCTCATACATGACCAGCTACGAAATCCTAATCTCTAATTTCTAAATCTCAGACAAATTCAAAATCTTCATGTTTTGACCATTGGTGTTTTGAGCTTTGATATTGTTTAGGATTTGGTACTCAGGATTTAGAGTTTATTGCGCTCACTACCCACGACCCAAGACTAGTGCTTCGTGGTTAGAAATACAATATCATCGCACGAGGAGGACAAGCCTTGACACATAGCCCGCAGACGACACATTTATTATGGTCAAAGAGCACCTTTCTGGTTTTCGGCTCCAGGACAAAAGCCTCAGTGGGACAAATGGTAATACAAGCTCCACAATGAGTGCATTTGGCTTCGTCACGGACGACATCCTGGCTTAAGGACTGGATTTCTATCCCGGTCTCGGTGAGGTATTTGATCCCCTTGTCGTAGTTCTTCCGTTCACCGCTTAGCTCCAGGACCAGTAGCCCTTCTTGTCCTGGTGATACGGAAGCCCTAATGATATTAAAGGTGAGACCGAAATCCTTAACCAGGCGGCAAACGACCGGCTGCCCTGTCATATTGGGCGGAAAGTGGAGCACTATTCTTCTAGAAACATTCATCTCTACAAAATCCTAACCTCTAAATAAATCCAAATGGCAAATAAGGTCCGAATCTCCAGCTGCCAAAACCACTCCTTTGTGTCATTTGAGCCTTGTCATTTGTCATTGTTTAAGATATTGGTCTTTCCTTAAGTGGCTTAAAACCTATGCCTGACTCCACGCCGGGCAATGGAGCCACCGGCTCGGTAAGCAAGAACTCGCCCTTCTCTATCCACTGCTTCAGAATGCTGGCGATTTCCACAGCTTTGGGATAGCTAGACAGGGAAGATGTAGGCACATCCCTTCCCCGGACTTTTGCGTGACCACTCTTGAGCTCAGCGTAGCTGACTTCTCCCAGAATATCAGGCTCTCTCTGAGGATAAGCCTCGGAATAGTCCACGATGGGAGCCAGAATGTCAGCATCGCTCACTGCAGTGTAGCGGAGAATCTCCTCGGAAAGTATAGGAATAGGGACGCCTATGCCCACGGTCAATGTGCAGCCATAACCGAGCATGCTTGTCCCGACCAGCCACTCAGGCTTCATCTGCTTCAAATCTCCAATTACAGCCAGTGTGCCTGCACCCTGCCGCGGCACTCCATTGTCCCCCCTCAGGGCAGTGGGGTTATGCTGGGTACCGTGCCAGGCCACATAACCTATTCCACCGCCCAAGAAAATCCTCGTCCCAACCCCGATAGTCTTGTAGTAAGGGTCATTGAACAACGGTGAGAGTTGCCCCGCTGTACAGTAGTTGGCATTCCCCAGATTCGGCTTAAGCACACCCATATAGGTATAGCGAACCTTATCGGAGAGGTTCACTGCTATGTTGTAGTTCTGGTAGGCATTCCTAGCATTAAATAGAATTGCCTCATTTATGTCCTTAATGTTGATCAGGGTCTCGAGCTTCTTCCTGGGGTAGCAATCCGTTCCAAAAGCAGTGGCGGTAAGTCTTATGTCTTTCCCAGCTACCAGCTCCTGCATTACATATCCGCCACCATAGTTGAACTCCCCGGGATAGAACTTGTTTCTGGGGTCGTCATCGGGAAGGGCAGTCGCCCCGATGAAAACATCCACAGCAGCTATGCCGGTATAGACCGGAACGTCGTTAAGGTAAACCTTGCCGCCGCCCAGTTTTATCCTGGGCTTGGAGTGTCCTATATTGAGAAAGGCGCCAGAACCGCACATCGGACTGAAAGTGCCAGTGGTGACGACATCAATTTCCTCGGCTGCCTTGCGTATGCCC